>DUPA01000213.1 GCA_012838515.1 Natronincola sp.
GACTGAAGTACGGTGGGAATTTATTGCCGGATTGATTGCAACCCTTCTTTTCCTTTCTGTCATTGGCGTCACAATTGGTGCCACGGTTTATGGAAATAGGCTAGAAGCCATAACTGTTGAAGCCCAAGCTCGGCAAGCCATTTTGCGCAGACAGGTACAAGACGTAAACGCAATTCAGGCAAGAATTAGCTCTTATGAACAACAAGAATCGGTTTATAAGGAGCTGTTGGCTGAAGAAGGAACATCCTTTAAGGATTTTGCGAGAATTACAGCACACGGTTATTCGCAACTTTGGCTTGAATCTATACTTTGGGAACCTCATAAGGCAAAAATATTTGGTTATACGACACAAAAGACAAACCTATCTCAATATCTTAATCAAATTTACGAGTATAGCGATGAAGTTGAGCTATTGAATGTATCTGAAGAATCCGGAACCGATTTTCATCTCTTTGAAATTGAAGTGAAGGGGGTGGGCAATCGTGGTTCAACTACAGATAATTAGAGAACGGATTACTTGGCAGCTAGTGGCAATTATTGCGGTTTTCCTGTTGACAATCGTTATCGCAGTGGCTTTTCTCCTTCCAGCGAGAAGTAATATCGTCAAGTTACAAGCACAAATTACAGAGCTTGAAAAGGAAGAAGAGAGCTTAAATCGCATTGTTCGTCAAAAACCCGTACTTGAAGAGCGCGAACGCGAAATTGCTCTAAGGGTTAGGGACCTTGGGGCCGGAATTCCCACGCAATATGATTTGCCCCAAGTGATGGAAGTTTTAGCCCAGCTTAGATCTTTTTATGGATTGACCCTTGAGAAACTCGATCATGTTCCATTGAATCCAAGTGATAACCAAGATGGGATAATTCCGATTATGTTGACCATAACCGGAAACCAGTCTTTATTTTCTTACATTCAGCAATTGCAGGATTTGTTTCCCTCCATGAATGTCACGTCCATGCGCTGGGATTACCTAGGACGGGGAATATATGAAGCAAGGGTTGAGGCAGATTTAAATGTATTCCTTGTGGCAAGAGCCTCGGCTTCACAGTGGGAGTTACCCTTCTTAAGAAGGACCGATCCCGTGGCAATCACTTCTGCATCCTTTGGTCTACCCTTTAGGATTGTAAAGGAATACTTTCCGGGGAAAAT
Organism: Natronincola sp.; assembly: GCA_012838515.1. Taxonomy (GTDB): domain Bacteria; phylum Bacillota; class Limnochordia; order Darwinibacteriales; family Darwinibacteriaceae; genus DUPA01. The sequence goes on from DUPA01000213.1 coordinate 1,148, forward strand.
TGATGTTATAGGCCTTGTGCAAGGCGGTAGAGGTGCTGGTGCATTATTAGTGAAGGATCGGGAAAGACAATGGGTTAACGTGGGTGGTCGCTTAGATGATGCAACACTGAGCAGCGTTGTTTCAGACGGTGTTTGGTTAAATATTGATGGTGTACCGCTAAAATTGACGATAGGGAGTTGACAGGATGAATTCGCGTAGAAAACTGGTGTTCATAGTTGGGTTGGTTCTTATTATGGCAAGTGCATCTTCCGCACTGGCCAGCAGCATTCTAAATATGGAATTTGAAGATGCACCTTTACCAAATATCTTCAAGGTAATAGGTCAATCAGGTGGGTACAACGTGTTAGTTGATCCATCGGTAAGTGGTGAATTTAGTTTCGTTTTAAAGAACATGAGTGTCACAGAAGCGTTAGATCTAGTAACAAGAACCACGGGATATCGTTACAGATTGTTAGGCAATACCCTAATCATTGGTACTGAAGATCGTTTAAAGAGTGAATTCGGTACTGAAGATGTTATCTTTGCCCTTGTTGAAAATGTACCGGTTGAAAAGGCAGCCCAGATGGTTGATTTAATGGTGCCGAGTGTGACAACTTATGTCGACGAAGATGTTAATTTGCTAGTTCTTTTTGGACTAAGTACAGATCTTAAGTTTGCACAAGAATTATTGGTGCAATACGATCAAAAAGCTTTTATCACACCTGATCCATGGGCAGAAACGACCGGCGGAGAACGTTTGGTAATGCGTTTTGCCAGAGTGCAATATGCCGGTGCCGACATGGTTGATTACGCCCAAGCACTTCTTCCCAGCAGAGATTTCCGTTATGATGCTAAAACCAAGAACTTATCTGCCATGACAACTGCCGATGAGTGGAAAAGAGTTGAGCAACTAATTTTAGAAAAAGACTTTCCCGATTTTGTACTCAAAGGTTTAGTATCTGAAGTGAAACCTATTTCTGCATTGGTGGAGTATGAAGGCAAGATTACCATTGTAAAAACAGGCGAGTTTTATCATGGTTGGGAAGTTAAAGAAATTAAAAATACTGGAGTAGAGTTTAGCCAAGGTGAACGCAGCTTTACTGTAAGGATAGGGAGGTAGTGACATGACCACCCAGAGACGATCGTTGCTCATTTCTACTGTGGTGTTAATCTTTCTGCTCTCCGGAGCGGTTCACGGTTTCGCCCAGGATCTGGATTTGAATTTTAACGAAGTTGATTACAATCGAATCTTTGAAGCCCTAGGCGAAAGCCAAGGTTTAAATGTTTTAGTTGATAGTTCTGTTGTAGGAAAAGGTACCTTTCAACTAAGGGGAGTAACCTTTGAAGAAGCTCTTGATTTAATTTCTTACCATAGCGGTTTTGTCTATCGCATTCAAAGAAACACCCTTTTGGTGGCAACCCCCGATCGACTTGCTCGATTGGAAGATAAAGATGTTCGCTATGTTCAAGTGAACAGTTTAGGTACCGCCGATATTTACGAAGCCATCTCTTTGGTCATGCCCCGTGATGATATTTACATTCATCCTGAAGGCGGTCTAGTGATATTACACGGTCCGAAGTCACTACTTGATCGTGCAGAAGAGCTTTTGATGGCACTGGACGCTTCTGAAGCACCAGCGGGTCATTCAGTTCCCGCTTCTGCAGGTATCCAAAGAAAGGCCTATTCACTACTTAGAATTTTCCAAGATATTAGTGATGAGATGAATTTAAGTTTGATTGCCGATCCGGCCTTAGAATCGGAAAGCCTCTATCTTGAGGTTAGTGGCAAGAAGCCTTTAGAATTAATTAAGCAGATTCAAAAGCTTATTCCCGTAAGGGTTGAAATAACCGATGACTTTTTGGTTGTCGGAAGCATTGATGGAGATGCGGCACAACGCAATAAGGTTTATCGTTTAGATTACGCCGAACCTGCATCTGTTGAGGATGCTTTATCAACGTTCATCGAAAGCGATCGCATTCGTATTGATGAGGACAATAAAAGCGTTACCGTCAGGGGAAGCGAACTTGAACTTTTACAGGTTGATGAATTTTTAGCGGATTTTGATCAGCCTTTGCC
>DUPA01000214.1 GCA_012838515.1 Natronincola sp.
AAACGAGGGACGAAAGGCCACTTGCAGAGGATCTCGGTTAATTATAAATACTCCTTTGTTGGAGTCCCTGTCTGTTTAATATATACCAAATCACGCATTAAATGTCAATCACTCCACATGGTAGTAAAACACGATTATCCAATGTTCTACCCCTTATCATTCTGCGGAGGAATCGCTTGTAAAGTCTCGAGAAAACCTAACGATTTCAAAGGATATTCCAACCTGTAATCTAAATATTTTCTCATTAATTTTTTCATTTCTTCAATGTTATTCTCCGCTGGATGCAAAATTCCTATTCTCGAAAAGTTCCACTCTAAAAGCTTTTTCATAAGTTCCCAAGTTCCGTTTGTTAGTAATATGCTACCGGGAAAACTATTGCGACAATTGGAGCATACGGCGCCCCCCTGCTCCGAAAAAAAGATCTTTTCAACTAATGTTTCACGGCAATTCAAACATTGATAAAGTTCCGGTTCGTACCCGAGCTCCTTCATTAGACGTATTTCAAAAAATCTTACGGCTGTGGAAAATCTCCCTTCGGCACCTAACGATAAGGTACCTGCCAAAAGATGAAAGACATCCTGGGCGGGATCTTCTTCCGGAGTAAATGCATCCAAAAGCTCGGTTACATATGAGGCGTAGGCGAATTTTTCTAAATCATCTCTTAAAATCTGATTGCTGTTAATAATATCCGCCTGACTAAGGTTGTGTAAACCTTTTCCGGGAAAGATCATGTAGCGTCCATGGGTAAAAACCTGGCTAGGACTTAGTAAACGATTTCTAATGCGCCTTGCGCCTCTGGCTGAAGCATTTAACTTGCCTTTTTCTTTGGTATACAGTGTCACAAGGCGATCTGCTTCACCTAGATTACGAACACGAAGAATAATCCCTTCCGTCTTCCAACTCACATAACTCACCCATCCATTTCTTCAGGCGGCGCTATTCCTATATACTCATACCCTAAATTGGTTATGCAACGACCGCGAGCAGTCCTTTGTACGAGTCCTAATTGCATCAAAAATGGTTCATATACATCCTCAATTGTATTGGCTTCTTCGCCAATGGCCGCGGCTAAACTTTCCACCCCCACGGGACCTCCCCCGAAAACCCGTTGAATGGTTACTAAAATTCTTCTATCTAAATAGTCAAGCCCATTTTCGTCAATTTCAAAAAGTGCTAAAGCGTTTTTAGCCACATCATGGGAGATAAAATTGTCTGCCCTAACCTGTGCATAGTCACGAACTCTTTTTAATAAGCGGTTGGCCACGCGAGGGGTGCCGCGGGAACGCTTAGCAATTTCCAATGCTCCACCCTCATCCATATCAACTGCTAAAATGGAAGCAGCCCGCTCCACTATGGCTTGTAAATCAACTGTTTCATAGAGTTCTAGGCGGCTAATCACCCCGAAACGATCTCTCAAAGGCGAAGTTAACATTCCCGCCCTGGTGGTGGCACCTACTAGAGTAAAGGGCGGCAAATCAATTCGAACAGATCTGGCTCCGGGACCTTTACCTATCACGATATCCACTGCAGAATCTTCCATTGCGGGATATAATACTTCTTCCACTGAACGGCTTAAACGATGAATTTCATCAATAAAGAGTACATCGTTAATTTGCATGCTCGTTAGAATTGCAACTAAATCGCCTTGCCTTTCAATTGCAGGTCCGGAAGTCACGTGGATTCCCACACCCATCTCGTTAGCAATTATATGGGCTAAACTAGTTTTTCCTAAACCGGGGGGACCATACAGCAAGACATGATCTAGGGCTTCTCCTCTCTGCTTAGCCGCGGTTATAAAAAGATTCATATGTTCCTTAACCTTGTTTTGGCCAATGTACTCAGCTAAAGAACGGGGACGCAATGAAGCATCCACATCCCAATCTTCGGGTCTTTTCCAACCACTTACTAGACGTTCTGTTTCCAAGCACCTTCACCCCTTTGACGGTTGTTGTTACCTAACGCCACTTTTAATAATTCTTGCAAATCATAGTTTTCATCTAAATGGGGTTTGGATAAATTCACCATGCGTTCCGATTCTGCAGTGGTATAGCCAAGTGCTATTAGGGCCTGCACCGCATCGTCAAAGATGCTGCCGGGAACAACGGGAGGCTCCTCATCGTGGTCGTCCCAAGTGATCCCTTTAAATTTATCTTTTAGCTCCAACAGTATTCTCTCCCCCGTTTTCTTACCGATACCGGGCAATTGAGTGAGGGTGTTTAATTGTTGTCTCTGGACTGCTTTGATGAAATCTTCCGGGGAAATGCCGGATAAAATACCCAAGCCCGTTTTTGGACCAATACCGGCAACGCCAATAATCTTATGGAAAAGACTGCGTTCCTCCCACGATGAAAAACCATATAAAACCATGGCATCCTCTCTGACTTGTAAATAAGTATGGAGATGCAGCTCTTGCCCTAATGGAGGCAAGTTTTTTAAAACAGCGCTAGTAACATTTAATTCGTACCCGATGCCCTGAACATCTAAGACTATTGCATTTTCACCAATATCTGCTACACGTCCTCTGATTGAAACTATCAAATTGATCTCCCCCAACTATTGGCATTATAGCCATGGCAAAGACATACTGCCAATGCATCGGTTATATCATCGGGTTTGGGAATTTCGGTCAAACCCAGTAACATCCGAACCATATAAGCGACCTGTTCTTTATCTGCCCTACCGTAACCCGTAACGGCAATTTTAACCTGTAAAGGTGTATACTCCGCGATTGGTATCTTTTGAAGGGCACCGCTTAAGATGGCAACGCCCCTTGCTTGTCCCACCGCTAGAGCACTACCTACATTTTTGTTGAAGAAAAGTTCTTCTATTGCCATGCAGTTCGGCTTAAATTCTGCTATTAGCCCCTGCAAACCAGTGTAAATAGCTTCAAGGCGATGATCTGTAGAATCTTTAGAAGATGTGCGAATGGCACCATAACCTAAAACAGTACTCTTATTATTTTCCATACGAACCACTCCATAGCCTGTTATGGCAGTGCCTGGATCGATCCCCATTATTATCATCTACCACACCTCACCAAATGTCTATTCGCCATTAAAGGAGACAAATCCTTGCCTTGTAATCAAAGAAAAAACCCCCGGAGTGAACCGAAGGTCTTGATAACTAACTGCCCTTGCAGGCAAATGAGTACTTGAAAAAGGAAATATCTTTTGTACTAAAACAAAGCCCATAATAAAGAATAACAATCCAACTAAAATCAAAACAAAAACTCTGCGTATAAGGCCCACCCCCTCAATAAAGAGTATGCCCCAAGACTTGACTCATATTCTAAATTATTCTTCTACTTCGTAATTGGAATACACATCTTGTACCTCATCTAATTCTTCTAGAAGATCAATTAGTTTTTCGATATTTTCTTCAGCTTCTGCAGGTATCGCCACAGTGTTTTGAGGTATAAAGCTTATTTCCGCACCTAAAAATTTCAAACCCTGTTCCTCCAGATTGTCTTTAACTTCAGTAAAAGAACTGGGATCGGTTATGATTTCAATTACATCGCCTTCCACTTCCACATCGTCGGCACCTGCCTCCAATGCCAATAGCATTACTTCATCTTCGTCCACTTCGCTACGTTCAACTACTAATAAGCCTTTCCTTTCAAACATCCAAGATACGCAACCTGTTTCTCCTAAGTTTCCTCCATGTTTGGAAAAGCGGTGGCGAACCTCCCCAGCTGTGCGATTACGATTATCTGTAAGAGTATAAAGCATTATAGCAACGCCATTTGGACCATATCCTTCATAATAAACTTCAGAAAAAGCAGCTCCATCTTGTCCACCAATACCTCTTGCTATTGCTCTCTCTATATTATCATTTGGCATGTTAACTGCCCTTGCATTATCAATAGCTAAGCGCAACCTAAGATTGGACTCGGGGTCTGGTCCACCTTCTTTCACTGCAACCATAATTTGACGACCAACTTTAGTAAATATTTGACCGCGTTTTGCGTCTTCTTTGGCTTTTTTATGTTTAATATTAGACCACTTAGAGTGTCCTGCCATAGTGTCACGCCCTTTCGATCCCATTCTAGCATAGGAACATTTACTAGACAAGCACTAGCGTTTAGCTGTGGTACTAACAGCATGGT
>DUPA01000215.1 GCA_012838515.1 Natronincola sp.
AAAATCGGCTCGTTTTACACAGACTCTTCGGAAGCACAATTATTTCAAAAAAGACCGGACATTATCTCGGATCAAAAACCTTTTTATCACGGGATTTATTAGAAAAAGGCGACATCGCAATTAGCTCATGGTTTGAAACCCTTGAGTCAAACAGGTCTTTCTGTTTTACTAAAATTATTAGTAAGTATTCCTAAAAATCATCTAATCGGGGTGTTAGCATGAAAATTAATAAGAGAAAATCGCTGTCCCTAAGAACGCAACTAAGTGCCATAGTCGCCGGTATGATCGCCGTAATACTCATAGGCACAATGCTAACTTCGTACATAGTATCAAAGAACATTCTGCATAGTTTACTTACCAATAGTAGCGACCTGAGTGCTAACCAGAATGCAGAGATCGTCAACAACTGGATTTTAGCCGCCAGCCGTGAACTTGATGCGGTTTCAGGTGCAACGGGAATAAGAATGATGAACTGGAATGAACAAAAACCCGTCTTAGATGGTATATTAGAGGACCATCCCGATTATGAAATGATGTTTGTAGCCGATCTTCAAGGACAAGTTAGGTCTACTAATGACCAGACCTTTAACATAGCTAATACCACTTATTTTAAAACGGTAGTAAATGAACGAAAAGTCGCTTTTTCTGACCCTACTTTCAATCCCGATGACAATAAACTGATCTTTTATGTCACGAGACCTATTTTGGAATCATCTAACCTTGTTGGCGTATTAGGTGCCGCGGTTCGTTTAGACTATATCCAAAATCTCGCAAACAATGCCCATATTAATAACCATGGTCATGGATGGATAATTGATAGTCAAGGTAATTCCATTGCCCATTTGGAAGATAAATATTTGGGAACTAATAAATTTGTTGAAGGTAAACCCGAATTACAAAAAATCGTACAAGACATGCTACAAGGAAAGAATTTAACAACCACCTTCGAAGAAGATGGAAAATCCAAAACCATCGCTTATGCACCGATTCCCGCGACAGGTTGGTCCATGGCCACCATCGCCGATACTAGCGATGTTCTAGAAGGTCTTTCCCTATTATTAAAACGTTTTATTCCTACTTTGATTATTTCCTTAGCACTGGGGATTATTATGGCCACGATTTGGTCTTATTCTTTAGCAAATCCAATCATCGTTTTGCAAAAGAAGGCCGAAACCGTCGCCCAAGGTAATCTTACTGAACAAATTCATCTAAACCGCAGAGACGAAATCGGAGCATTAGCCGCATCTTTTAATGCCATGCTAAACTCACTGAAAAACGTAATAACTAAAGTGCAAACATCCACGGGTCTAGTGGAAGTTCAGTCACACGAATTATCTTCTGCGATTCAAGAATCTGATGCATCACTTGGTGAAATCGCGGAAACATCGTTGGAATTTTCGAACACTGTGGAAACAATGAATACTAGCGCGCAGACAATGGCGAAGACTGCAGAAAGTATTAGTGTCTTTGTCCAAGACGGCGAAGAAGCGTTAGAGCAAACGCTGACACAGAGCGAAGATCTAAGGGTAGAAATGGAAAATCTGGTCACGGTCATGAAAGCCCTTTGGGAAAGTTCACAAGAAACACAAAAAGTGACAGAGCCGAATTTTTTTATTATGGTAAAATAAAGAAATCACCTAGAAGGTGCTGAATTATCATGAGAAAAACAATGTTTATAACACGTCCCACCCGGGACGCACTCACCTCTCACTACAAACTTATAGAGGCTATGCAAGAACTGGAAGGCACTAGTTGGACCGGAAATAGAGAAGCCCACCGCGAATTAGAGAGACTCCTAACGGCTAAGAAAGTCAAGGCCTCCGGCGTAAGTAATGATGGTTCTGGGGGTAGAACATGGGCGGCTTTGGCGCGTACCTTTGGTTATTGGTACCCGAATTCTAATAATCAAGTCACCATAACACCCGTGGCTTTAGCCATACTTGCCGGAGAATTCGTTCACCAGCATGTACAAAAACAAATTCTAAACTACCAAATACCGAACGGATACGTATTAACATCAGGATTTTCGCCAAAATATGAACCTGGATACCGTATCTTTCCTTTTCGTTTCATGCTAAAGCTACTAACTATAGATGAACTAGAACACAAATTGCATAGGGATGAAATTTCTCTATTCTTCTTACCTACAAAAACCGATCTAGAACTACCAAAAGTAGTGGAGACTATTATGTATTACCGTAATCTCAAAGAGGAAGATGGCTTAGACCTCTGTGAGCGCAGTGGGTTACTAAATGGTTATGCAACAAGCCACGATCATAGAAGACGTTCTGATAGTGACGGGGTTAACTTTCTAGATTATCTATCGGATAGCTCATTAACACATATGATAATTATGGAATCAGTAAATTACTACTGGTTTAGCCGTTCAGACGGGTTAATTGAACTAAAAAAAGAAATGGTAAAAAATGCACAACAACTGATTAATGATTTTGACTCTAGGTACCACTTTAATGCCCGTTTTAAAATTAGTGAAGAATCATTCGCTCGTCATTACGGGTTAGACTTGTTTCGCTCTAAAAATACTTTTCGTCATGGCCAAGGCGTTGTCACAAGAGCCCAAAAGCGAGATGCGTTACTTAAACAAACCGCCGAGAAGATTCTTCACATTTCACCCTTCATCGACAACAATACA
>DUPA01000216.1 GCA_012838515.1 Natronincola sp.
AACTTGGGAGTTTTCGAGCTTATCACCAATTAAGCTTGGATTGGAGCTCTGTTGAATAACATAATCATTGTCAAAAAAGCATACAGAATCAACTTGTGCCGTATCTACAATTTCCTGCAATAACCCTTGGGTCTCAAAAGCCTCCAGTAAAATATTAACCTTTTGAGCACTAATCCCCAGTTGGAAAAAGCCCTGCGGTGTACGAACATAACTATACTTGAAAAGTTCACCTGATTCTGAATCGGGTCGGATATCTTCGACTAAAATATCAAGGTCGCTGAGGAGAAATTCGTGAACGGGATGACCGGGAAAAGAGCTCCAACCAAGGTATTTTCCGTTACTAGAATATAGAATCTCTCCCTCAAGGCTATAATAATATAATTCGCTTATTTCGAATGATTCTGACAATCTTTGTAAAACGTCATTGTTGATATCTTGTTCATATAATGTTAGGGTGTTACCTGCCGTGACAAGCTTATCTTCAAGAAGTTCGTTTATAACTTTAAGGGCTTGACTACTTTCGGAAAGTCGTCTTGCATAGTTTTTTGCATACTGAATTGATTGTTCATCTAATAAACGGTAGTAAAATTTATGTATCCCATTGACTGTGAAAATGCTGCTAGTAACAAAAACTAAGAGAATTAAAATAACGGGAATAATGTAGGCACGCAAGTCAATACGATCGAGTTGTCTGTTTTTACCCATATCGCTCCCTCCTAAAGTTAATAAATATTTCCATTTTTCCTAACAATTCTCGGTATTATTGGAAAATCCTGCTCCAAAACATCCGCTTGGCCAGACAGGATCTTGTTGGCCGGTGTGGAAATTTGAATTTAGGTATAAACAACCTTAAGTTATAGAGGAGTGAAATAGTGAAATTACTTGATTTGAGAAAAGTGCTTTATATATTATTAGTGGTTTTTACGATCGGCGGTCATTCGCAGGCTTTCGCAAACTTTGGTCCGGAAAGAATTGTAGTTTTAGATTTTTTAGCCCTCGACGAGCAGGGAAATTATATAGATACTTTGCATGTGAAAACCCCGGATTTAACCAATCTTTCGCGGGTCATGACTCAAGGTATTGCAGCTAGGCTAGTGCAGCATGGAGAATTTGATATTCAAGACGGCATTTCGTTGAAAGATGATCTCTCTAAGTTAAACATCTCAACGGAAGCCTCGTCTTGGGAACGTGCAAAAATGGTTATGGATAATGATTTAGCTGAACAAGTGATCACGGGTACCATTACCATGTTGCAGACTACGGTGGCTGTCTCCGCACAACGTTTTCAAAATAGAGATGGTCAAATGGTTTTGGTAGGATCTTCAATGAATACCACTCCGAAAATTGCTGAGGCGGCTACATTAGTAGATAGCCTTGTGACTGCTTTGTTTCCTTCAGATGTGCAAGTAATAGAGCGCACTATCGATCAAGTTTTTGCTGTTCCCAGCCAAATGAGATTAAATTTAGGTCAGTCAAAGAAGCTTGAGGTTTATGCCCTAGATTCACTGGGTAGACCGGTTACAAACCCTGAATTTCTATTCTTCTCCAGTGAAGAATCTAAAGTGGAGGTGGACGAACAAGGAATAGTTAAAGGTATTCAGCCCGGGTCTTCCACTATCACCATAAGGGCGATAAGTCGTACTTCCCGCTCAGGAACTCCGGCCACCATGAATGTACTGGTTCTACCGCCAACTTTTGGTATTAGGGTTGGGAGTTTGCTGACTAAGCGGAATGAAGGTAATTACTATCCAAGACGTTTAGGGCTAAGAATTACACCAACTATTGAGCAAAGCGGGCAAAAAGGTACTCAACAAGCTACAAAGCAGGATTCTAATGCCACGTCACTTCCCATGGAGGCAACTCCTAATAATCCCTTGGCAGTAATTGCTTCTTATTTTGGTTCTATGTTGACTAATGGCTTGATGACGATTGATTTTGATTTAGACCCCACACGCGAGATTTTGCTGGCGTTCAATGGTGTTCAGCGCTCTAGTACGGGATATATCGGTACCGGTGTGGGCTATGTTTCTCCCATGGATGATTTTGGGCAGCAAAAAGGTTTTGTGCTTCGTTTCACCCTAGGAACTCAGCATAGACTGGGAAATAGATTGTCAATCCCCCTCGAAGCGGTTGTGGATGCTATCTTTCCGACGTCAACCGCATTCAGCCCTTCTTTAAGGGTGGGAATCAACCTAGGACTTGATTTATATCCCTAATTAAAGTTGGAAATTCGTTTTGCAAGCCGGGCTCCGATAATAACTTTTAAAAAATCACCGATTAGAAACGGAAAAACGCCGCTAATTAAGGCTTGCATTGGAGAAATTCCGGTCACCAGAATCAATTGTAAAACCCCGGTAAAATAAATTATGACAATGGAGCCTAAGGTCAAGATTAGACTGTGGCTCCAAAATGTTTTAGGATTATACTTCTTAATAAGAAATGAAATTACAAATGCCGCGGGGATAAAACCTATAATGTAGCCCCCGGTAGGTCCGGCTAAAGTGCCTAATCCACTTTGTCCTCCGGAGAATACAGGTAATCCTAAAAGCCCAAGTAATATGTAAATAAGTTGACTTAAAGCGGCCAATGGGGGTGGGAGAACGAGCCCACTGATCATTACTCCAAATGTTTGGGCACTAATGGGGACAGGTGTAAATGGTAATGGCACCTTTATCCAGGCCAAAATACCCGTTAAAGCCGAGCAAATAGCAATTCTGACTAATTCCTTACTACTATATTTCATTATGACATCTACCTTTCATGCGGAATTAAGATTCCTTTCATCTTTTTCTAGGTAACTCCTTCTGATCAAAGGCGGTGTTTAGTGATAAAATTGAAATATTCAAATTAGAATTATGTCGTATTTACGGTAAAACCCGAAAGGTATTTTGTAAACCTTGTAAAACATTCGTGTTTCCGTTGACCAGTAAGTTCAAAATTGATAAAATGAAGATGATTTAGTTTTCGTTTAAATAGGAGGTTAAATATGCAACCACAAGTTGGAGTAATAATGGGAAGCGCATCTGATTGGGAAACTATGAAACGGGCTTGTCTAATATTAGATGAACTTGCTGTCTCATACGAAAAACACGTTATGTCGGCGCATCGTACTCCTGATACTTCCTTGAATTATGCCAAAACGGCGGCACAACGGGGCATAAAAGTGATTATTGCCGGCGCCGGTGGTGCGGCACATCTTGGGGGGGTATTGGCTTCTAAGACCACGTTACCCATAATTGGCGTGCCTATTCAAACCAGTGCCTTAGGAGGGATGGATTCCCTTTTATCAATTGTGCAAATGCCGGGGGGGATTCCCGTGGCCAGTATGGCTATTGGTAATGCCGGGGCGACAAATGCAGGCTGGTTTGCAGCGCAAATCTTAAGCCTTAATGACCCCGATTTGGCTGTTCGTATTGGCGAGAAAAGGGAAGAGATGGCTAGGGCTGTACACGAAAGTAATGCAAATCTGGTTTAGGTAGAGAACTAGATGATTGATCGATATACTCGCTCTGAGATGAAAGAAATATGGAGCGAACAAAATCGCTATCAAGCATGGTTAGAGGTGGAAATATTAGCGCGCGTGGCTTGGTCAGAGTTAGGGGTTATTCTTCAAGAAGATGTTGGTAAGACAAGGTCTAACGCAACCTTTAACGTCGAGCGTATTCGTGAGATAGAACGGGAGACACGTCACGATGTGGACGCTTTTACCAGGTCCGTTTCCGAATCCCTTGGGGAAGAATGTAAGTGGGTAAAATCTCTGGTGCCGTTGGCACTTACGCGAACATAGATCCTTTTATAGAAAACTCTGTTTGTAAGCATTTAGGTTTAGCTGCATCACCAATCTCCACTCAAAATTTCAAGGGGACAGGCATGCAGAATATACTGCCAGCCTTGCTTTAATAGCAACATCAATCGAGAAATTCGCCACAGAAATTAGCGGCTTACAAAAAGTGGAACACGCGAGGTCGAAGAATATTTTCACCCGGTCAAATCGGTTCTTCTGCCATGCCACATAAACGAAATTCCATTGCTTCTGAAAATATGACCGGTTTATCCCGCGTGATGAGGGGCTACATGCAAACTGCATATGAAAATGTTGCCCTCTAACATGAACGGGATATTCCTCATTCATTTGCAGAAATAATCATTATTCCAGATGCAACCACGTTATTAAATTACATTTTGAATCACTTTGGCAGACTTATGGAAAACCTAACTGTTTTCCCGGAAATGATGAAAAGCAATATGGATCGTTCACTAGGTTTGATTTATTCTCAGCAAGTTATGTTGGCCCTCGTTGAGGTGGGCTTGACCCGGGAAGAGGCCTATGGATTAGTCCAACCTAAAACCAAGGAAGCTTGGAGCACTCAGTCTACATTTATGGATCTTGTTTTAAAGGACTCGGCAATAGGAAACAAATTCACTTCTGAGCGCATTCGTTCTTGTTTTGACTATAATCACCATCTGAAATATGTGGATGTTATTTTTGAACATATAGTATTGTAAAAACAAAAATGGGGGAATTCAAATGTGTTATCAACACGAACCAAGTGCCGAACAAGTGAAGGAAGAGAAACTTTATTTAGAAATGGGGCTTTCAGAAAGTGAGTATGAGCTGGTCCAAAAGTACATAGGCCGGCTACCCAATTATACCGAAACGGGGATTTTCGCAGTATTATGGTCTGAACACTGCAGTTATAAAAACTCAACTCCGGTACTGAAGCGCTTGCCCACGGAAGGTCCTCAGGTATTACAAGGCCCCGGGGAGGGTGCTGGTGTTGTGGATATCGGAGAAGATCAGGCAGTAGTATTTAAAATTGAAAGCCATAACAGTCCTTCCGCAGTTGAGCCATATCAGGGTGCCGCTACCGGGGTTGGCGGTATCTTGCGCGATGTTTTCTCCATGGGGGCAACGCCGGTAGCTATTTTAAATTCCCTGCGCTTAGGTGAGCTAGATAACGAGCGAAACAAATTTTTATTCAAAGAAATCGTTGCGGGAATAGCGGGTTATGGAAATACCATCGAAGTACCAACCGTTGGTGGAGAAGTTCAATTTGATTCCGTATATGGTCCTAATCCTTTAGTAAACGCCATGGCTGTGGGCTTGATTGATCATAAAAAAATGCAAAAAGGCCTAGCTAAAGGTGTAGGTAATTCAGTGATTTATGCCGGGGCACCGACTGGTCGCGATGGTATTCACGGAGCAACTTTTTCATCTGTTGAATTAGTTGAAGACGACGAAGAACCCATTGCCATGCAAGTTGGTTATCCCGAAATAGGAAAACGCCTAATGAATGCCTGTTTAGAAGTGGTAAATTACCCGGGTCTTGTTGGGATACAAGATATGGGAGCAGCAGGCTTAACCAGTTCTTCCGCGGAAATGGCAAGCAAGGCCGGAACGGGCATTGAGCTTAATCTAGATAATGTGCCTCAGAGTGAAGAAAATATGAATGCATATGAAATGATGCTTTCTGAGTCGCAAGAACGTATGCTTTTAGTAGTGGAAAAAGGTAAGGAAGAAAAATTCCTTGACCTATTTAAAAAATACGATTTAGAAGCAGCAGTAATTGGTAGAGTAATCGAAGAGAAAAACTTGAGACTGATCCATAATGGTGTTGTGCGAGCTGATGTTTCTGTAGCTGCATTGGTTGATGATGCACCTGTTTACAATCGCGAGTCGGAAGAGCCGGTCTATTATAGAGAGTTTCAGGCAATGTCCGAGATTACGATTGATGTTGATGACGTGTCTAAGACTTATCTAAATTTACTCAAACAACCAACTGTGGCAAGCAAAGCCTGGGTTTATGAACAGTTCGTTGATGCTAAAGAAGATACAGTTTTAGGACCGGGTTCTAATGCAGCGGTTATTCCTGTTCCTGACAGTAATAAAGGCTTGGCGATCACAACTGACGGTAATTCCCGCTATGTTTATTTGGATCCTTACGTTGGGGGAGCGATTGCAGTTGCGGAAGCTGCCCGTAATATTGTTTGTTCCGGTGGAAAACCCTTAGCTTTAACAGATGGTTTAAACTACGGTAACCCATATAAGCCTGATATTTTTTGGCAAATTGAAAGATCCATTGACGGTATTGCCGATGCTTGCAATGCTTTGGAAACACCAGTTATTGGTGGCAACGTTTCTTTATCTAATGAAACTAATGGCAAGGGTATTTACCCCACACCCATTATTGGAATGGTGGGTTTAGTTGAAGATAGGATCTTAGTAACTACTAAAGATTTTAAACAAGCCGGAGATTTGGTGTACTTGGTCGGCGAAACCAAGGCAGAATTTGGTGGAAGCGAATTGCAAAAGCTTATTAAGGGTGAAATATCCGGGCGTCCCCCGCAAATCGACCTAGAGACGGAAGCAAAAGCACAAAATCAGATAAGTACCGCTATCCGCGCCGGGGTTGTTAGCTCGGCACATGACTTATCAGAAGGTGGACTAGCCGTTGCTTTAGTAGAAAGTCTAGCCAATGGTCAATATGGGGTAGAACTTAAAGTACAAGATAGCTTAGTTACTGCCCTTTTTAGCGAATCGCAATCTCGCTTTTTAGTTTCTGTTCCCGAAGATAAACGGGATGAATTCGAAGATTTAGTGAACGCAACCTTATTAGGCCAAGTTACCTCTGAGCCTAGATTAAAGCTGTCGAACAATCAAGGGGAAGGTATTGATCTAGAGGTAGAATCACTGATTAAAGCTTGGAAAGGAGCCATCCCATGCTTGCTGAAATAAAAGGTCTCAATGAAGAGTGTGGTGTATTCGGTGTATGGAATCATCCAAATGCCGCTCAAATCACTTATTACGCTCTTCACAGTCTACAGCATCGCGGGCAGGAAGGGGCTGGAATAGTAGTCACAGACGGAGAAAGACTGAAATTACGAAAGGACAATGGTCTTGTGACTGAAGTTTTTACGGCTAACTGTATGGAGAAACTAGAGGGAACCGGTGGCATCGGACATGTTCGCTATTCAATTGGCGGCGTAAACGGTTATGAAAACGTGCAACCATTACTGTTTCGTTCCTTGAAGGATGGTTTGGCCATAGCGCACAACGGTAATTTAACCAATGCTAATGAACTACGGGCAAACCTCGAAGAAAAGGGCAGTATTTTCCAGACGGAGTCAGATGCGGAGATCTTAGCGCATTTAATCAAAAGGGGTAATGCGAATTTACTAAGGGATCGCATAATGAGTGCTCTCACTTCTTTAAAAGGGGCTTATGCATTTGTGGTTTTAACGGAAACTGCCTTGTATGTGGCTTTAGATCCCTATGGTCTACGACCTCTGTCCTTAGGTAAGCTCGGTGACTCATATGTAGTATCATCAGAAACCTGTGCCTTCGATTTAATTGGGGCAGAATTCGTCAGAGAAGTAAATCCCGGTGAATTTCTAATGATAGACGATAATGGTTTACGCAGCATGAGGTTTGCCATAGAGACCAATAGGGCTCTATGCGCCATGGAATATGTGTATTTTTGCCGACCTGATAGTAATCTGTGGGGTAAAAACGTGCATACAGCTCGTAAAAAAACGGGTAAAGCATTGGCAAAGGAATACAAGATTGAAGCAGATGTGGTTACGGGAGTACCTGATTCTAGTTTGTCTGCGGCTATCGGATACGCAGAAGGGGCGGGTCTTCCCTATGAGTTGGGCTTAATCAAAAGCCGTTATGTGGGTAGAACATTTATCGAGCCATCTCAGTCGTTACGGGAACAAGGTGTTAAGCTAAAACTTTCAGCGGTGCGAGGCGTCGTGGAAGGAAAACGTGTTGTAATGATCGATGATTCTTTTGTTCGCGGTACAACCAGCCGTAGAATTACAACATTGCTTAGGGATGCCGGTGCCACGGAAGTGCACGTGTTGATTTCTTCTCCTCCCATTAAGTACCCTTGTCTTTATGGGATGGATACCTTAAGTACGGAAGATTTAGTGGCAGCAAACTTAGAAGTTGAAGAAATGCGCAAGATGATTGAGGCTGATTCGTTAGGTTTTCTAAGTGTTGAAGGTTTACAAGAAGTATTGGGTACTTCAGGACCGGAATGCAAAAGTGGTCTTTGTTTGGCTTGCTTTACCGGTAACTATCCCGCAGAGGAGGAGAACTTTGTCTAAAGCTTATAAACAAGCCGGGGTTAATTTACAGGCCGGTTATGAAACTGTTGCTCGCTTAAGAAGGCATGTTAAAAGAACGGAACGAAAAGGTGTTTCCGGAGATTTAGGTGGTTTTGGTGGGCTTTTTGATCTGGGTAGCTTGGGCTACAAAAACCCTGTTTTGGTTTCAGGTACGGATGGTGTCGGAACTAAACTAATGATCGCTTTTCTAGCAGACAAACATGATACCATCGGAATTGATGCAGTTGCCATGTGCGTTAATGACGTTGTGGTACAGGGCGCCGAGCCCTTGTTTTTCCTCGATTATTTGGCTTGCGGTCGTACGATTCCCGATCGAATTGAAGATATCGTTTCCGGTGTTGCCGAGGGATGTGTACAAGCGGGTTGTGCATTAATCGGTGGAGAGACCGCTGAGATGCCGGGTCTTTACGATCAGGATGAGTATGATATTGCAGGTTTTGCTGTGGGTGCTTGTGAAAAAGAACAGTTAATTAATGGCTCCGAAATAACCGAAGGTGATATTTTAATTGGAATGTCTTCCAGTGGCTTACACAGTAATGGTTATTCATTAGTGAGAAAGATCTTACTCGATTATCACCAGATTGTCCTAGACGAATACGTCGATGAATTAGGTTGTACTTGGGCAGAAGAATTACTTAAACCAACGAGAATATACGTGAAACCTTTGCTACCTTTGGTACAAAAAAAGCTGGTTAAAGGTATGGCACATATTACCGGTGGAGGATTCATCGAAAATATTCCCCGAATTCTTCCGGCTGGTCTAGGTGCGACGGTAAAATTATATGCTTGGCAACCTCAGCCCATATTCTCCTTACTTGAAAATTGGGGCAAGATTCCCCACGAAGAGATGTTTAATGTCTTTAATATGGGGATCGGTATGGTATTAGCTGTGGATCCTAACAATCTAAGTTCGGTTCTAGATCACTTTGCCGCAATTGATGAAGATGTGATCCAATTAGGTCATGTACATGCGGGAGAAGGGATTAAGTTAGTATGAAAAAGATCGCGGTTTTTGCCTCCGGTAACGGATCAAATCTACAGGCATTAATTGATGCCATTAAATTGGGGGCTTTACAAGCGGAAATAGTGCTTGTTGTCTCAGATCGACCAAATGCATATTGCTTGACGAGGGCATCTGAGGCTGGAATTCCCACCTTTGCTTTTAGAGCAAAGGATTACGAGAATAAGGAACATTATGAATCTGTTATAAAAAACAACTTAGAAGCTCTAGGAGTGCAATACCTGATACTAGCGGGATATATGCGCTTAATCGGCACGGTTCTTTTGGAAAGTTACCCAGAAAAGATAATCAATATTCACCCATCCTTATTACCTCTCTTTCCAGGTAAAGATGGAATTGGACAAGCCCTGGAAGCCGGTGTTACGGAAACGGGCGTTACTATTCATTATGTTGATGAAGGTATGGATACGGGCCCCATAATTGCTCAAGAAATCATAGCTCTCGATGAAAACGAAACAAGATCGAGTTTGGAAGAAAAGGTCCACGCCGTGGAACATCGTCTGTATCCAAAAGTTTTGCGACATATTTTTGAAAGTGAGGAGAAATAACGTGGTAAGAAGAGCATTAGTTAGTGTTTCTAACAAAGAGGGTGTAGTTGAGTTTGCTAGGCAATTATCAAATGCAGGCTTTGAGCTAGTTTCCACCGGGGGCACATCAAAGGTCCTAAAAGAAGCAGGTTTTTCCGTTATTGATATAGATTCTGTGACCGGTTTTCCTGAGATTTTAGGAGGTAGGGTAAAAACTTTGCATCCCATGGTACACGGTGGTCTTTTAGCCAATTTAGACTTAGATGAGCACGTTAAAGTTTTAAAAGAACATAATATTACCCCAATCGAGCTGGTGTGCGTAAACCTTTATCCATTTCAAGAGACCATAAGTAAAGATGATGTAAGCGTTGAAGATGCCATCGAAAATATAGATATAGGTGGGCCTACAATGCTTAGGGCCGCGGCAAAAAATCACGCACACGTTACTGTGGTGGTGGACCCTCAAGACTATGATAAGATCGGTAAGATGCTACAAAACGGAGGAGCAGTTGATGCCAATACCCGCCGAAAGCTCGCAGCAAAGGTTTTTAGGCACACAGCCTCTTATGATGCACTAATCTCTCAGTACCTTACAAACCTCACCGGAGAAAAGTTCCCCGAAAAGCTTACTTTAACATATGAGTTACAGCAAAACTTGCGTTATGGTGAAAACCCGCAGCAACAAGCAGCCTTTTATAGAAAACCTTTATTAAAGAAAAACTCTTTAATCGCAGCTAAGCAGCTCCATGGTAAAGAGCTTTCTTATAACAATATTAATGATACCGAAGCAGCCCTTGGCGCGGTGGCAGAATTTAGCGAGCCCGCGGCGGTAGCAGTTAAACACTCAAACCCTTGCGGTATTGGTGTGGGCAAAACTATAGAAGATGCTTTTGCAAAGGCTTTCGCCGGTGATCCTGTTTCCATCTTCGGTGGAATAGTTGCACTTAATCGTGAAGTTGATAAGGCAACGGCAGAAAAGCTACATGAGATTTTCTTGGAGATAATTATTGCGCCTTCATTTTCCAAGGACGCTTTAGAAATTCTCACTGCTAAGAAAAATTTGCGTCTATTAACATTAGATATGAGCGAAAAAGAATCCCGCGGCGACCAATATGTTTCCCTTGCCGGTGGTCTTTTAACTCAAACAGAAGATAATGTTTATTTAGATGAGTCTAAACTTGAGGTTGCCACTGAGCGAGAGCCGACCCCAGAGGAGTGGGAAGCCTTGAAATTTGGCTGGAAAGTTGTGAAACATGTGAAGTCCAACGCCATAGTTGTTAATGATGCGGAGATGACTTTGGGGGTTGGCGCCGGACAAATGAATCGCGTTGGTGCCGCGGAAATCGCCCTGCGTCAAGCAGGAGAAAGAGCTAAAGGAGCCGTATTGGCTTCCGATGCCTTTTTTCCCATGAATGATACTGTGGAATTAGCAGCAAAATCCGGGGTCACCGCAATTATCCAACCCGGTGGTTCCATTCGAGACAAAGATTCCATTGATAAATGTAATGAACATGGTATCGCCATGGTCTTCACAGGCGTTCGCCACTTTAAACACTAGATAAAGGAGAGTTTTCGCATGAAAGTTTTGGTGATCGGGCGTGGCGGTCGTGAGCATAGCCTTTGTGAGAAAATCAAATCAAGTCACTTGGTAAGTAAGGTTTTTGTTGCCCCCGGGAATCCGGGTATGGCAAATGTGGCAGAACAAGTCGCTATTAACGAAGGTGATCACGAGCAATTAGTGAGTTTTGCCCACGGTCAGAAAATATCGCTTGTTTTTATCGGTCCTGAACAGCCCTTAGTCGAGGGTTTGACGGATCGTTTTTCGGAAGCAGGTATCAAGGTTTTCGCGCCCAGCCAAAAGGCTGCAGAGATAGAAGGTAGTAAGACTTATGCTAAAGAGTTAATGATAAAATATGGCATCCCCACGGCAGACTACAAAGTTTTCCGTGAGTTTGCCGAGGCAAAGGCATATTTAGATCAATGTCAAATCCCCATAGTGATCAAAGCCGATGGCTTAGCCGCAGGTAAAGGCGTTGTTGTTGCTGAAACCAGAGCCGAAGCAGAAGAAGCACTGCGCGAGATGCTCTTAGATGAAAAATTCGGCTCTGCTTCTTCGAAAGTAATTATTGAAGAGTTTCTCGATGGCGAAGAGTTTTCGTTTATGGCTCTCGTCCATGGAGATTTGGTAATTCCTTTAGATGTGGCCCAAGATCACAAGCGAGCATTTGATGGTGATGCCGGACCTAACACAGGTGGGATGGGATCTTATTCTCCTGTGCCGCAAATCTCAAAAGATGTTCTAGATACGGCCATTGAGACAATCTTAAGACCAACGGCCGAAGCTTTGCTTAAGGAGGGTAGATCCTTCACAGGTATTCTCTACGCCGGACTGATTCTAACATCCGGTGGCCCTAAAGTGATAGAGTTCAATGCACGGTTCGGCGATCCGGAAACACAAGTGCTTTTACCCCGATTAAAATCGGATCTCGTTGACGTTGTTGTGCGCTTGATGCAAGGCGGGCCGGTTGAGCTCAGTTGGAGTAATCAAGCCATGCTCGGCGTTGTGGTGGCGAGGGAGGGCTATCCGGAGGAGAGCAGAGAGGGCGTGCAGTTAGATCTTCCCAATGATCTTGGTGATCTCCATCTATATTACTCAGGTGTAATCTCAGATGCAGAAGGAAACTTCACAAGTTCAGGTGGGCGAATTTTTCTCCTGGCCGCCTTAGGGGATGACCTAGAAGAAGCACAAAATAAAGTTTATGATTGTCTAAATACCTTAAAATTACCGGGTCTTTTCCACCGTAATGATATAGGTTTCAGAGCTATAAAATAACTTTTAGGGCATTGTCTGATCGTTTGGCGCGAAGGTAGTGCCCTTTTTAATATTTGTTGTAGCAAAATCCGTTTCGCCATAAATAATAGTGTATAATAAAAATAAATGCTAGGGGGTTATGCCATGACAATTGATGGCTATCGAAGCGATTTAGCTAGGCGAAATCAAAGAGGTTTATCTTTTATTCTGTCTTCAATACTGCTTTGGACGGGCATTTTCTTCGTTTGGTTCTTACCGAATGAGAACATTTTAACTAGGAATTTATTTACCTTTTTTTGTACGGCTCCCTTGATGCCTCTAGCGCTGTTGTTTTCCAAAATACTTAAAGCCGAATTTTCCGTCAAGGATAATCCTTTAAGTAATCTAGGAATCTTGTTTTCTTTAAATCAAATCTTATAAGTTTTAATTGCCATGTGGGCGTATGCTTCGGCCCCAAGTAATATGGTTATGATTCTGGCAATGGTTTATGGTGCGCATCTTTTGCCCTTTTCTTGGCTATATAAGTCTAGAGCCTATTTCATTATGTCCATTATAATACCGTTGGTTATGCTTTTTATGGGTCACAGTATTGCGACTGATCGAGTATTTATTTTAGCTTTGGTAATGATCATTTTAAATTCCATCCTTGCAACTTGGTTAACTATCGAAAATCGTTATGTCGTGGCAGACACGTCTATTAATGTTTAGAGAAGGAGAATAGAACGATGAATGAGCCCATTGTTGCCACCTTTTCCATCGTGGGATATGATCCACTAACTAAGGAATGGGGTATAGCTGTGCAATCTAAATTTCTTGCTGTCGGTGCAATTTGCCCTTACGCACAGGCAGGTGTTGGGGCTATTGCCACTCAATCATATGCTAATACTTCCTTCGGCCCGCGAGGTCTCAAACTTTTATCGGAAGGTAAGTCCGCGCAAGAAGTGGTTGATATTTTAGTTAATTCTGATCCGAGGCGCTCCAAAAGACAGCTGGGTATCGTTGATAGCCAAGGTAATGCAGCGACGTTTACCGGTGATGAATGCCACGATTGGGCCGGCGGTATAACGGGAAGTAATTTTGCTGCGCAAGGAAATATTCTAGTTAGTGATAAGACCGTAGAGGCCATGGCTGAAGTTTTTTTAGATATGGAAGGATGCCTAGCAGAAAGACTTTTAGAATCTTTAGATGCGGGGCAGCGGGTAGGTGGAGATTCAAGAGGACAGCAATCTGCCGCCTTACTTATTGTGCAAGACGAAGGTGGATATGGCGGCTTTAATGATCGCAAGGTTGATTTACGTGTTGATGATCATGCTCAGCCAATTACTGAGTTAAAACGCTTATATGGGCTGCACCGCGAAATCTTTTCCCGAACCAAATAGTGTTTTAAGGATTATGTGAATTTTTTCGACCAAGGAGGAAAAACATGAAGTACATAAAGACTATCTTATTTGATCTCGATGGCACTTTGTTACCAATGGATCAAGAGGCTTTCATCGGGGCTTATTTGAAGGAACTAGGTCTGAAGGGTACAGCTATGGGCTATGATTCGCAAAAGCTTGTAAAGGTTGTGATGCAGGGTGCGGGGCTAATGATTGGCAATGATGGCACCATGACTAACGAAAATAGGTTCTGGGAAATGTTCTTAGGTATCTTCGGTGGCGATGTGCAAGAACACATTGCCTGGTTTGAAGAATTTTATCGCAATGAATTTAGTAAGGTTAAGGCAGCTGTTCAACCCACGCCTTTAGCATACGAAATCATTCAGTCTTTGAAAAACAAGGGGTACGAATTAGTGTTAGCCACAAATCCTATTTTTCCCAAAGTGGCCACATACGAAAGAATGCGCTGGGCGGGAATAAGCACAGATGATTTTTCCTTAATTACAACATACGAAAATTCTAGCTATGCAAAACCTAATCTTGGTTATTATCGCGAAATTCTTACCACTATCGGGGCTGAGCCCGACAATTGCCTCATGATCGGTAACGATGTGCAAGAGGATCTTGTTGCAGCTGAGTTGGGTTTAAGAGTTTACCTAGTAACCGATGACTTAATTAATGCAAATGGTGATGATATAACCACTTTTACTCAGGGAAATCGTGAGAATTTATTAGATTTCGCTTTGCAATTGCCTGATTTATTTTAACATTTTCTTTGATAATAATTATATTATATCTAAAAGGGGTGATCTTATGATTTCTAACTGTCAGGTTTGTGACAGTGAAAACTTAATTTTTGCAGATACCGGGGCTAACGGTGGATATGGCCCGGAGTTGTTACCCGGAACAGGTGTATTTAAGCCCGCGAGATTTAGGATTGTCGTCTGTGAAAAATGCGGGTTTGTCCACTTTTTCGTTATACCGGAAGATTTAGATAAAGTGAAAAAATCCCGGAGGTTCAGATCCATTAATGAACTAAGATAATAGATTAGATAAAATCAAATCTTGAAATATACGCCGTTATGCGGGATTACGTAGCATAACGGTTTTTTTATGCGACAACAAACAGGGTATAACAAAGGGAATTTGAAGATCAACTAGAAGAAATGTGAGTGGATCGTAGTTTGAATCTGGGAGTGGATGAAATGGGAGAGGTAAATCTCGTGCAGAAAATCGCAATAATAATTATGTTTATCTTAGCTATGTTACCGGTGGTAGGGTTACCCGTCAGCGGTCTGACGGTTTTCTTAGGGATTATTTTTTATATCGTAGTCAATATGAAAGATAAAAAAGATGGTTTTAGGGATTTTGACCCCCGTGCAGGTTATGGTCACTTAACAAATAAATCAATAAGGGGCTGGATCTTTTTACCTGCCACAATAAATATTCTTGTATTCTTACTTGTTAGCACCTTTGTCCCGGACTTTCTTGCCCATGTGGCAGACAGGACATTCTCCGCGGTTTCAGGTGGGGTCTTTTTGGCAATTATTCAGTTACCCATTGCCGCTCTAGGCGAAGAGCTGGCATGGAGAGGGTTCTTTCAACAAAAAACAACTAAACTCTTGGATGCACCATGGGGAATCATTATCACTTCTTTAGCATTTGCATTAGCTCACTTTACACCAAGTGCTAACCTAGGTTTGGTTTCCTTAGATCTTCTATTAGTATTTATTAACAGCGTGATTTATGGGGTTGTTTATTATAAAACGAAAAATGCGGTATTGAGTTCGCTTTCGCACTTATCGGCCAACTTTGTAGCGATTGTGCTTTTGGTGTTTTTTTAGCTTGTAAAGAAATGTGGTGAAGTTGATATGAAACTACAGAATAAGGTAGTAATGATTACCGGGGCATCTAGTGGTTTAGGCGAACAAGTAGCTTATGCTGCCGCCGAACAAGGTGCAACTTTAGTCCTTCTGGCACGCCGGATACAAAGGCTTCAGCAAATTAAAATCGATTGCGAAGAATTGTCTGGGGAGCCCGTTTTCATCTATCACCTAGACATTGGAAGTGGAGAGCAAATAGCAACAATTCTGCCTCAAATTTGCCAAGAGGTAGGTAATATTGATATCCTAGTAAATAGTGCAGGGTTTGGTTTGTTTCGCGAAGCCTTAGACATTCCAATGGAATTAACAAAAGATATGTTCAAAGTGAACGTTCTCGGTTTAATAGAGATTACAAAAATTGTAGCAAAAAGGATGAAAAACCAAAGGGGCGGGCAAATAATTAACATTGCTTCCCAAGCATCTAAAATGGCGACTAGTAAATCATCTGTTTATGCCGCCACTAAATTTGCGGTAAGGGGTTATTCCAATGCCTTACGTTTGGAGTTACATCCCTTTGGAATAAATGTTTTGACAGTAAACACCGGTCCTATGCGAACCGATTTTTCTCTAGTCGCTGACGAAACAGGAGAATACTTAAATTCGTTAGGTCGTTGGGTTCTCGAACCCAAACAGGTGGCTAAACGAGTGGTGAGGTATATGTTGACCACTAAACGAGAAATAAACTTACCGATAATGATGGAAGTGGGAGCAAGGCTATATGATTTATTCCCCACCGTGGGAGATTATTTAGCCCGAACTAAGTTTGCCCGTAAATGATCGAAGGGAGAAGTGGTTATGGCTGAAAGACGATATGATCGAGAACTTGGAATAAAGACTGAGGGTCTAAGAGAGTGGCGTGAAAAACCTCAATATAATCGTTATGAGGCTACGCCTTATCATGCTTTAGATAGATTTAGTGAATCTTATAAATTTAAAAACGGGGGTCGCGTAGTTGACTTCGGATGTGGTAGGGGTAGAGTTTCTTTTTATCTTCATAAGAATTTCGGAATACCGGTTGTGGGTATCGAGGCACACGATAGGACATACGCCGAGGCCTTGGAGAATAAATCAAGTTATCGCACGAAGGCAGTCCATATTGAAGCACCTATTAAGTTTAAGTACGGCTTGGCCGAAGAATATGTTGTGAAGCCACATGATACCTACTTTTATTTTTTTAATCCGTTTTCAGAAGAGATCTTTGCTAAAGTAGTAAATAATATCATGAAGTCATTGAAAAAGCATCCTAGGGTAATTGATCTAATTTTATACTATCCTTTGCCCGGATTTAAGGAGATATTAGAAAGCCATTCTTTCCGTTTAATTAATAAAGTAAAGGTTCCTAGGACCATCGATTGGCGGGAAAAATTTTTAATTTACCGACATGACGACTTTGTGAAAAACAACACTTGATCTTCGCGAAGTATTCGGGTATAATAATTATGAAAATTGCATATGAAATTCTTCGGGGCAGGGTGTAATTCCCTACCGGCGGTAAAAGTCCGCGAACAATCTTTATGGTTGTCGATTTGGTGTGATTCCAAAACCGACAGTATAGTCTGGATGAGAGAAGAAAAGGTGGTAAAGTTAATTCTTTCCACTCTTTGCATGCTTATCTTGCAACCT
>DUPA01000217.1 GCA_012838515.1 Natronincola sp.
AGAACGCACGCTTTGGTACCATCCTTTCAGGATTTTCCTGAATTAAAACGAAAACCTATTGAAATTACTTCAGATAGAGAACAGCTACTCCGCGGTTTTATCTATTCAAAACAAGCGGAATCGGTACATCTAGGTTTAGTCATTATTGCCCCCGGATTTGGTGCCATATCCGAAGACTATTTAGAAGTAATCGCAAGTTTCGCCTCAGAAGGCTTCAGTGTACTAAGCTATAATAATACAGGTTGCTTCTCCAGTGAAGGCAAAAGCGTACGCGGTTTGCCCCAAGCAAGTCTTGATTTGTTAGCTACCATTAATTATGTAAAAGATAGTCAGGAGCTAAACCACCTGCCTCTATTCATCTACGGACACAATTGGGGCGGGTATGCTGCCTGTGCTATCTTGAATAATGAAACTCGCATCGATGGATTAGCCGTTTTAGCCGGGTTTAATCTTACTTCGGATTTGATCTTTGAACATTTAAAGGGCGAATACGGTAATTGGGCAAGGTTTCTCCAACCCTACCTCGCCTTTTATGAATTTGCTAAATTTGGTCCCATAGCTAGTAAAACTGCCATTAACGGAATCAATAACTTTCAAGGCAAAGTCTTATTAGTTCATGGGAGCGAAGACGAAGCAATCAATTTAGATGGTTCTACCCTTGCACCATTAACTGTAATAGCAATACCAAAGTCAGATCATGACCTTATCTTTAGTGACGATGCACTGCAATATATTAAAAACAAAAATTTAGAATTAGAACACTTACTTAAAATCTACGGAGATATGAATCGCTTACCTGGCATAGTGCAAAGCAATTTCTATAAATCCATCGATAAAATTAAAGCCAGAGAATTAAATCGAGAAGTTATGACCGGCACCATAGATTTCTTCTTAGAAATTATTAAAAACGAAACCACAAGGTAATCGCCCTGCCGTATTGGCCATTTACCCAAGCAACTAATCCCCTAATAAACCCATCAGATATTGTACCGCCCGAGCCCGATACCAAGGCTCTTAATGGCATTTCCATGACGGTTTTCCACATCATTTGCCAAGAGGGATCGTTTTCGTTTTCTGCTCCCGCCATCTTCCACAACTTTTTCTTAGCAACTTTAGCAATAAGACGACCGGCCACGGTTACCTGAAGTTCCTCTAAGGTAGAATTCCTTGTGAAGCGTTCTCCCCTCGAAACCGATTTGGGAAAATCCTTACTAAAAAGGGCACGAAAATCCTTTTCAGGAAACGTCGCAAAATCCTTGTCCATGGAATAATAAACGGGTGCTCTTTGTTCGTAAGACGGAACCTTTACTTCAGGTCTAGTCGACTCAATCTCAACCTTCCCACTAATTGGTAGATCCCTAGAAGACGAACCCACTTTTATTAGATATGAACCGCCTTCCACATGCCAATCCTGCTCTTCCACATTGAAGTAGGCGAATGAACGTGGATTTAGTGTAAACTCCACAATTCCCTTCTCTCCGGGCTCCAACCAAATCTTCTTAAACCCTTTTAATTCTCTCACCGCCCTAAATAGCGGTGACTTTTCTTTTTCGATGTACAATTGAGCAACTTCATATCCGGCAAAAGACCCTGTGTTTTCAATTGTACAACTTACCACAAGTTCATCTGTATCTTTGATTTTCTTTGCTGACTGGGTTAATCTGGTGTACTTAAATTTAGTATAACTTAAACCATACCCAAAGGGAAATAAAACTTCTTTTTGAGCTACATCAAAATATCGATAACCAACGAAGATGCTTTCACGATATTCTGTTGTATATGGATCATAGGCAAAAAAGTCTTGGACAGGGTAATCTTCTAAGCTCAAAGGATAAGTTTCCGCAAGCTTGCCCGATGGATTTGCGTTCCCGAATAGTAAATCAAATATGGCGGCTGCGCCGGCTTGACCTCCTAAGTATGAATGAAAAACGGCTTGTACCTGTTCTAACCACGGCATGAGAACGGGAGCACCCGAAGACAAGACTACAATAATATTGGAATGTATCTTAGCAATCTCCTCAATTAATACGTTTTGAGCAGGAGGCAAGTTAAGGTGTTTTCGGTCATACCCTTCTGACTCATACTCTGGAGTAAGCCCCGCAAAAATCACAACCACATCTGCCTCTTTAGCAGCACGGGTAGCCTCGGCTAAAAGGGCATAGTTAACCTCATCTTTATCTAAGTAATACCCTCTTGCGTATTCAAACTCCGCTATTTCACCTGAGAATTGTTCTAATACAGTATCAAGTTTCGTCGGGTTAATCACCGAACTACCAAAGCCTTGATAGCGGGGCTGATCAGCTAATGCACCCAAGATAGCAACTTTTTGCTTTTTGTTGAGGGGCAAAATGTTATCTTCGTTTTTTAATAAAACGGTTGATTCCACCGCTATTTCTTTCGCCAAATTATGATGCGCATCTATATCGTAACGATGATTTTCTCGCCTTTTCTCTTCACCTCCAAAAGCAAGCTTTAAAACTTCCCTCACTGATCTATTTAGCATTCCCTCTGTTAAGCGACCGGTCTGTAAGTCATTTCTAATTAATTCTGCGCTTGTGCCCTGTGACGAGGGCATTTCCAAATCAAGCCCAGCCCTTAAAGCAAGAACCCGATCATCAACGGCGTTCCAATCGGAAATGACCGCGCCGTCAAAACCCCACTCCGTCCTTAAAATGGACGTTAGTAAGCGGGGATTTTCGCAACAATATATTCCGTTTAGTTTATTATATGCTGCCATAACAGTCCATGGTTTTCCTTGCTTGATAGCCAGCTCAAAACCGGCCAGATAGATTTCCCGTAGTGCACGTTCATCCACAACCGAATCATTAATCATACGCCAGCTTTCTTGGTTGTTTACTGCAAAATGCTTAATGCAAGCACCCACCCCAACAGATTGTGCTCCCTTAATCCAACCGGTAGCAAGCTCCCCTGTTAAAAAGGGATCTTCCGAAAAATATTCAAAGTTTCTTCCGCATAATGGCGAACGCTTAATATTAACCCCGGGTCCCAATACTATGGAAACACCTTCCTGCAAAGCTTCGTTACCGATAGCTTCACCCATTTGAAAAAGCAATTCCGGATTCCATGAATTAGCACTTGTGGCAGCAGGTGGAAAGCAAGTTGCCTTTACACCTTCACCTACACTAATGGGCTTAGATTCATCCTTTTCCTTCCTGAGTCCATGGGGGCCATCGGCCATCATAATGCTAGGTATATTTAACCTTGGTATGGGCATCGTATGCCAATTATCGGCACCAGAGACTAAAGCGATTTTTTCTTCGATGTCGAGTTCATCTACTATTCTATTAATCTGCATGGCAACCTCCTTAAAGCATTTAATACTATACTATTTGTTCTGCATAAACACCCTTTTACCTCCTGTTAAACCATTAAGCAGCTGTTGATAACTACTGTTAGTACTGTGGATATCCCATTTTAATGCACATTTTCTTGCTTATGACGTAACGTAACATGTTATAATTCTCTTGGGGGTGATTGTTTTGCATAAGACATATCTTACAGTAGGCGAACTGGCTAATAAAATGAATGTTACCGTTCGCACCCTCCAATATTACGATAAAATCGGTTTAGTTAAAGCCTCCGCGTATAGCGAGGGTGGTAGACGTTTGTACTCGGATCAAGACGTGATAATATTGCATCAAGTTTTAGCTCTAAAATATCTAGGTTTTTCATTAGATGAGATTAAAGAGATGCTGGTTTCTTTAGGTACACCTGAAGAAGTGGCAACCGTTCTGCAGGGGCAGAGCGAAGCAATTGCAAAGCAAATCGAAAAGCTTAAGCGGGCTAAACAGGATCTAGAAGCCTTATGCACGGAAGTACTTAAGATTAAAGAGGTGGATTTTGCAAAATATGCGGACATCATCGCCACTTTAAGATCCGGAGACAAGCACTATTGGATGTGGAAGCAATTTGATCGGAACCTTGCGCATCATGTACGAGACAATTTCTCAGATGATTCTCCAAAAGCTACCGAAATAATAAATACTTATAGCACCCTTCTAGATAGGGCCTTATACTTGATCAAAGAAAACGAAAACCATACGAGCAAAGCCAGTCAAGATTTAGCAGAGGAGTGGTGGGTAATGGTAACAGAATTCACCGGAGGGGATCTTAGCCTCTTACCGCACCTAATAGATTTTAATTCAAAGAAGGAAAATTGGGAGGTGACCATTGCCCAAAAACAAAAAAAAGCCGATTCTTTTTTAGAGAAAGCCTTGTCTCACTATTTTCAATCACAAGGATTAATTTTATCCGAGGAAGACAAAAGGGGAGGTCAAAAATGAAGTATGTTTGGAAAGTACTTTTTATCACGTTAATATCATGTATCTGCTTTATGGTTGTATCGGCTTTAGTTCCCTATTCGCCGGAATTTAAAGAATTAAGTAGTGAGGCCGGTGTTTTGAGTGCTGTCGGTCTATTTATCAATAACCTGTGGCTCACACTAACCATTTACTACATAACTAAGCATTCTCCCTGGTCAGGTAAGAAGCTTTTCTGGGGAACTGTATTTCCGTTATTCATGGTCTATAGCTTTATGACTCAAATTGAAACTTGGTTCTTTGGTTCCGCTTTTGCCATCTTATCTAAGTTAGATATTATCCTCATAGCGTTAACTAATACAACCCCCATTTTAGTCGGGGCGCTATTAATTCCGAAAACTTTTAAGCACGCAGGGCCAAAGGAACACAAAAAGCACTCCTTTGATCGCAGGGATATAGCTTTCAAAACGGGGATTTTAGGTCTATCTTTTATGCTAATTTACTTTATTTTCGGATATTATGTCGCATGGCAATCGCCTGAATTAAGAGTATTTTACGAAGGAAGCACTTTAAAACTGGGCTTTATAGCCAAACTGGTGGCAAATTTTAAAGAACAGCCCATAATTTATCCTTTCCAGTTTGTGAGGGGAGTTATCTTCACCCTTTCTGTTCTACCACTTTGGTTCATGTTTAAAACGGAAAACAAAAAGTTACTCATTAGCTTATGTTTAATTTATGCTTCCATCGGTATCGTGCTAGTTATTCCCAATGTGCTTTTTCCAAATCAAGTGCGCTGGGTTCACTTTATCGAATTGATTTCTTCAATGCTAACTTACGCTACTTTATCTTGGTATGTTCTTTCTAAACTACAATTGCCGAAAGTGAAACAATAACCCCGGATTTCTCCGGGGTTATCTTGGGTTGGTTACTAATCCTTTTTAAACAAAGGCTGTAACGCTTTAAATAAACCTAAGCCACTCAATGCCACAACTACGCCTTTGACCAAGTTGAACGGTACCACAGCAAATAGTACTAAAGTCCTTAAATCCACAACGGCACTATTTATCTTAGCCGCGATATCAACAAAAACATCAACCGGGTAACCTAGAATCATTGAGTAAGCAGGAATCAAAACAAAATAATTTAGTATACCGGCAATTATTGCTCCGCAAAACGTTGCTATAACTGAGCCCCATAACACACCCTTTTTACTTGGCCATTTTTTATAAACAAGCGCCAAAGGTAATACATAAGCGGTGCCTACTAGGAAATTAGCGAGTTCACCTACTCCACCGGAATTTGTTCTCACCATTAATTTTAAAATGTTCTTTAAAAGTTCAATCATAACTCCCGCTGCAGGCCCCATGGCAAAAGCACCTATGACTGCAGGCGCGTCACTGAGATCAAACTTAAGGAAACTGGGGAAAATTGGTAAAGGAAAATCTATAAGCATCAATGCCGTTCCCAAACCCGCTAACATACCAATTTTCACCATGGATCCCGTGGCAAACACACTACTTTTCGACTGACTAGAATTTCGGATCATCATTATCCCTCTTCTCGTGAATTTTTACACGAAAAAAGCAACCCGAAATTCCTCAGGTTGCAAGATAAGCATGCAAAGAGTGGAA
>DUPA01000218.1 GCA_012838515.1 Natronincola sp.
AATCGTTGAAGATCCCCTTTGACGCCCTCTCTGATTTGATCTTTTATTCCCATTACGATGCTCAGCTCACCGTTAACTGCCGTTAAAACCAGGGAGTTTCCGTTCACTTCAAGTCGTTCCACATCTGATTTTGCGTTAGAACTTAGTTGAACCCCTTCCCTAGTCATCAATGCAACATTACCCACTGCAACCCTATGGCCGTTAACTTTGGCCACGATCCCTTCGCCCTTAACAACTTCAGTTGAATCAACTGCATGAAATTCTCTATCACCAATGCTTTCTAAGACAGCATTAGCAAGGGGGTGATCTGATTCACGTTCGACACTGCCCAAATAATCCATGGCCTTATCGGTATTATCTCCGTAAAAGATGGTCTCGGAAACAGATGGATTCCCCACTGTTAATGTGCCCGTTTTATCAAAAACCATGGTATCAATTCTGCTAAAATCACCGATTACTTCACTACCTTTGAGCAATATACCATTGCGAGCACCGTTTCCGATACCTGCAACATTGGAGACCGGCACTCCGATAACCAAAGCCCCCGGGCAACCTAAAACTAGAATTGTTATGGCTAATTCAAGATCCTTCGTTATGAGCCAAACTATGAAAGATAAAACCAAAACTGCCGGTGTGTAGTATTTCGAAAAACGATCGATAAAACGCTCTGCCTCCGATTTGGAATCCTGGGCATCTTCCACAAGTTCAATAATTTTGCCAAACGTGGTATCTTCACCGACCCGATCCGCAACTATCTGAAGCGTTCCATTATCTAAAATTGTACCTGCAAAAACCTTTAAACCTTGTTCTTTCGCAACAGGTATGGACTCACCGGTAATACTAGCCTCATTTATACTTCCCTCTCCTGTTATAACCGTTCCATCGACAGGTACTTTTGCACCGGTTTTAACTAGTAAAGTATCACCCACGTCAACATCATCCACATCGACTTCTACAAATTCCCCATTTTCCATTTTCTTCAAAGCGCTCTCGGGGGCCATTTCTGTTAATTCTTTAATTGCGGAACGGGTTTTATTTAAAGTACGCTGCTCCAAAAAGGCACCGAATAAAAAGAGGAAGGTAACAATTGCAGATTCTTCATAGTTCCTTATTACAAAAGCACCTGCAACAGCTATTGAGACTAACACATCAATACTAACAACTTTTACCCTTAGGGCTTGGTAAGCTTGGAGCACAATGGGTGCCGCACCTATAATTGAGGCAATAATCAAAGCCCATTCAAATAGTAGCATGTTGCCTGCTGTCCATTTCATTAGAAAAGCAAAGATGATTAATATACCGCTTAACAAAGCAATCAAGTTTTTTCTTCTTAAAATATATCGCAGCATCATTCAACTCCCCTTGTATATTATATTTAAGGTTTTAGTCTTTTGACTGTGAAAGGAAAACCTTATGAACCTTTGTAACTTCTTACTTGGTATTTCCTCATTTATTTGAGAAAATATACTTAATGGATTGAGAGGCGGATCGTTCTCCCCTTGGGTGATAAAACTCGTAATTGAAAGACTGATCCCTCTCTCTGTTAAGCAAAACACGAATGAGTTAGATGTTGAAGG
>DUPA01000219.1 GCA_012838515.1 Natronincola sp.
TAAATAGCTGTACCAACCACTAAAACCATTATAACGACTATGAAAATAAGCCTTTTAGACATTAATTACTCACCTCCATAGTTAATTATATCAAACGGATATTTACCTGCCAAGATCTACAGACGATTATTTCAACATAAAATAAGGTCTAAAATGCCCTAGAATGATAATTATAGCAGGTTTTTAACAAATTATAACGAATTAAAAAATGCAGGATCAGGCACGGGATGATTATACAAAAGAAAATCCGATACAAAGGGGCTAAAACAAGAACTGAAGAACATAAGGGGAGGTAAAATCTTTGGATAGGATACGTTTTATTCATACTGCGGATGTTCATCTAGGGAGCTTTTTGCAGATAATAGGAGATTCTCTGCCGACTAAGGTTGAAAAAAGCAGAGTCGAAGCGACCTTAGAAGGTTTTCAAAGAGTTTGTACTACAGCAATCGAAGAAAAAGTTGATTTTGTAGTGATCTCCGGCGATCTTTATGATAGGGAAGCCCGATCGGTTCAGGCTCAAGAATACTTTATTAGGGAGTGCCGCAAATTAGCACAGGCAGATATTGAGGTATTCGTCATCGCCGGCAATCATGATCCGCTTAGAGAAAACCAGGATATTTTTGAATTTCCAGGTAATGTGCATGTTTTCAGGGGTGAACAGGTTGAGATGTATGAGGTCTTGAACCAACGGAGGGTACCTGCGGCAAGAATAGTCGGCCAATCGTACCTTAATCGAGCTGAAACCCAAAAAATTCATCTGGGTTATAAGGTCCCAAGTGATCATTTGTGGAATATTGCTTTATTGCACACTCAACTAGAGTCGGGGGCTTCTAACTATGTGCCGGCCACTTTAAGTGAGCTCAAAGATAAAGAAGAAATTCACTATTGGGCCTTAGGACACCTTCACCAACCGCAGATTATTAGCGAGGACATTCCGTTGGTGGTCTATCCGGGAATTCCTCAAGGTCGGGACTTTGGAGAACAAGGCCGAGGCGGAAGTTTTCTTGTGGAGCTGAGCAGAAGCCAGCGTCCATCGGTTACTTTTTTGCCAACAGCCCCCGTACAATTCGCCAGAGTTGATATATTTATCGATCGTGATGGAGATGTGGAAACGATTGATGCATTGAGAGAAAAGATTGCTCGCAAAGTGGAGCATCTACTAGTTAAGAAAGATGACAAACATCCACTAGAAGGCTATGTAGTTGATTGGGTAATTAGAGGTAGGGGCTATTTACATAACAACATAATGGAACAGCCGGAAAATTTTGCCGATCATTTAATTTCTGAATTGAGAACGGAATATGGTAACGGAAATCCATTTGTTTGGACAAATGCTGTAACTTTTCGAACTAAGCCGCCCCTAGATTTCGAGTTTGAGATGGAAAACAGCGAGATTCTTTTAGAACTTGATGCAGTTCTTAAAGAATTCTTAGAAGAACCGGAATTTAAAGAAGAGATATTGAACAGATTGGGACCTGTATGGAAGGGCAATGTTAATTTTGAAGACCATGGCCCTGCAGATGATTTTCGTTTTCATCTAGATCATGATACTTTGCAAGAGCTTTTGGAAAGCGCTCGCCAAATGATTTTAGAGGGCTTAATCCAGGGGAGGGGTTAACAATTAAACTTCAAAGGTTGTATATAAGGGATTTTGGAATTTTAAAGAACCAAACTTTGGACGGGATAGATCCCGGTTTAGTGGTAATCGGCGGTTTGAATCGGGCCGGGAAAACCACTTTAATGCAAGTCCTTAGATATTTGGGTTATGGGTTTCCCAAATCGCCACACTTACCTCCTGCGAGTTCTAAATATGAAGTGGATGCGGATCTTCGTTTTACCGGCGATATATATAATTTAAAATTACAGGGCTATGCCAAACCCGAATTAAATCGAATTTCAGGTGATGGTCAATTAATAACAAGTTATCAAGATTTTTATAAAATCGATGGATTTACCTATCGCCAGCTTTTCACCATAAGTCTGGATGAATTGCGACCCTTAGAAATTTGGACAAAGGATGAGCAAGAGCGCCTAAAATCCATTCTTCTAGGTGCGGGTTTCGGTGATTTACTAAACCTTCCTTACCTCGCAGATCGATTTTCCAGGGCAGCCGATTCCATCGGAGGCACGAAGGGCACCACTACTGTGCGGCAATTTGCCGCATATCATGATGCAATAAAACAAGGGCAAGATCTTAAGGAAGAAGGGCTTGCTCAAGTGGAAGAATATCGCGAAAAGAATCTAGCGTTACAAGAAATCGAACATAAAATAGAAGAAACCAATAAAGAACTAACCAACCTGAAAAATAGAGTCATCCGTCTCGATGTAGTTAAGAATAATTTCGATAGTAATGTGGAGTTAGAAAGGCTTCAAGCAGAGATTTCTAATAAAAAAGAGGATTCTTGGGTAGGCGGTCCAAGCACGGAACGTTTGGAGCAACTCCAAAGTCTAAAAGTTAATTATTTGCAATTGCAAAGTGAATTGCGTGATAGGGAATTAGAGTTGGGATTACCCGACACCACCATAGATTTGCTCCTTGAAGAGCAAGTAAATCTTACAAATCTTGCGGCAGGCGTCTCCGGTATTAAAGAGCGAATTCGCTTGTTTGAAACCGTAAGACAAGATTATGATAATAATAAGCAGAAATTAACTGATGAAATACGGGACATCAACGCCGATTGGCAAGGTCAGAATTATGAAAAGATAATGGATATTCGAACGGATAGCATAGAGTTTAATCGGCTAAATGAAGTTTTAGATGAATATCAAGATACAAAGTTTGCCAAAGATGGACACGCTACAGAATTAAATAGGCTTCGCCTAGAGCGGGAAATCTTAGAGGAGCATGTTTTTGGTCCGGAAGCCGAAAAAACCAAGAACAGTCTAAAAAAATCGATGGTGTTTTTGATTGCATCCGTATCAATTGGTGTGCTGATTTACTTGTTTAGTCCGTATGTTGGGATCCTCACAGGGTTTGGTGGTATTGTAAGTACACTTATGTATTTTCTGTTCAGTTTACAGAAAAACAAAAGCGATCTTGCTCTGCTAAGACGGGATGAAGAAAGATTGGCAGATGTTAAGGTTAAACTTAAACTTGAACAAGAGAACTTAGAGAATAGGCAAGCATCTTTTGATCTGTGGGATAAAGAATTAAGAGAGTATAGAAGGGCCTTAAGGTTAGATTCTGAAGTCTCTTTTGGTAATCTACCGGGTTATTTGTCAAGAATCAAGAACGTGCAATCTCAAATACTTGATTTGCTTAGGATGCAAAAGCAACTATCCACTGATAAGACGTATCTTGACGAAGAATATAATAGATATGCTGGGCTATTGACCAAACTGCAAGTGGATCCAAAAACTCAAGGGGAAGGTTGGGATTGGGTTTTCTCTAATCTTAGCATTTGGCAAGGTAATCTGGAAAAAGCTCGAAAAGTAAAAAGTTTGCGGCAAGAAACTGCTGAGACAGAACAAGGCATAATTAACATTTTAGAATTAGATCCGGAATTTACTGCCGAAGATATTGTCTTGGAAGATGCAATTAACAATTTCGTTGTTAAAGGGCAGCTCGGTTTGGAGTTTGCATCACTAGAAGATAAATACAGAGAATTAGAGCGTTCTATTATTAGTTCTTTGACTTCTGATACTGTGAAAGAGGCATTTGCAGAAGACGATATTTTAGGAGCATTTCAGGCGTATTGCAGGCGTTATAATAGTAAGCAATCAGTGGAAGAGGTTTATTTATCCACTATATCAGAGCGGAATGAAAGAAATGAGGTTCTAGAAAGACTGAAAGCGGATCGCCAAAGTCTTCTAGATACCCTGAAAGCTTTAGCCACACAAGAAAAATTGGCCCGCGGTCAGCAGTTAATTACCAATAATAGAGAGTCATTGCGCCATTTAGCAGAAGATTATGCTAAAAATAGGGTAGCAGAATTTATTTTGCAAAAAATAGAACAAAACATGCTGCAAGGTATGAAGGATAATATAATGGATAATGCCGGACAGATCTTTAAGCAACTAACCGGAGGTGATTATAAAGGGATCTTCCCATCGGAGCCTTTGTTAGAAAATGATTTTGAAGCGATTCTAAACAATGGTACTGAATCACAAAGTGTGGACATGTTGAGTAGAGGTACCAAAGAGCAGCTTTATTTGGCAGTTAGATTAGGGCGAATAATGGACGTAAAGCCTTCCCTGCCAGTCATTATTGATGATTCCTTTGCCAACTTTGATAGTAGACATATGGGTCAATCAATGAAGATTCTAACCGAACTAGCTAAAACACATCAGATTTTCGTTTTAACATGTCATAAGAGTTTACTTGAAACCATAGCTAATCTTCAGTCTCCAACTCAATATTGGATGTTGCGACAAGGCGAAATTTCAAGAAGCGAATATGGTGAACTTTATCAACATCTCAGTTAAAGAAAGTACCCCTTTGTGTCGATTAGGACTGGGGAGCTTTTAACGCAAATAACTTTATGGACACTTAAATGGGTGAAAATAAATTCTAACTTGCGTGGAAAGTAATTGCCAAAGGGGTGCGCCTTCTTTTTGTATAGCGCAATTGTTTAATGCTGTATTCAGCACCGTGGAGGTGTACTTGTTGAAAACTTTGATCAGACGAATATACATTTTAGGAATTTTATTTATTTTAGCATTTGGAGTAATTTTCGTGGCTAATAATTATCAATCTTCAGATCGTATTATGCGATATGAAGTTGAAGACAATGTCACCTTGAGGCTGGAATTAGTTATGAAAGCAATTTCTAGCGAATTTGGACGAGTTGAGCAAACCATAAATATGGTCGACGCCGTTCTCCAACAAATACAGGACTTCAACGAAATCACCGAAGTTTTAACGATATTTCTTCAACAGAATCCTTCTTATTTATCCATATGTTTTCACACAAAAGAAGGTGAAATGTTCTGCGCAGGCGATTGGCAGTCCCTTGAGGATGTTAATTCGCAGGGAGAAGTTTGGTATGTTGCGGCAGCCGATGCGGAGGGCTTGGTAGTAATTAATCACCAAACCGCTCTTGTTGATGGGGGACCCGTTGTGACTTTAGCTAAGCCAAGCCTTGGATCAGCGGGAGAAGTACTAGGTGTGGTCGGCATTAACTTATTATGTGACGAAATTTTTCTTTTCTTGGATAGTGACAAGGCTTTGAAAATTCCGTATTCCAGCTTTTTTGATAAAGATGGGAATCTCGTTGTTCATCCCGCAACGAGGTATGGTTATGGAAGAGACTTTTCACTATCAGAAGTCTTGGGGGTTGACTTTAAAAACCAACCGAGTGGTATATCTTACGTAACTTTGCACGGTGTGGAAAATGTTTATAAATGGGATCGCATACCGGGGACAGATTTAACCGTTGGAATTTTTGCATCCGTAAGTGATTTCTTTGACCGAGGTGCATTGATAAAAGAAACAGTAAATGCAACTTTACTTACTGGGATGGTCTTGCTACTTCTTTTAATGTTTTTTCAAAAGAAAAATCTGATTGATCCCATAAAACAATTTCAAGGTGATGTGGAACGGATATCTCTTGCAGATGATTCTTCTTATCGTCTCCAGGTGGCAGATAAAAACTTATTTAGGTCATTACGCGAGACAATCAACATGCTTTTGGATAAGGTGCAAGAGCAACGCGAAAGGGTTTCGTATCAGCAAGAAGAATTGCAAGCAGCCTATGAACAAGTGGTAGCCCACGAGCAACAGTTGCAGGGCCAGTTTACAGAAATAAAGCAACAAGAAACACAAATTAGATTTTTGGCAGATCATGATCCCTTGACCGGTCTAAGTAATCGAAGAAAGTTTACTGAGGATCTGGAAAGGTTAATTACCAACGACAATACCGGTGCCGTCTTAATCTTGGATATTGATGACTTTAAGAACATCAACGATGTTCAAGGACATATTTACGGCGATAGGGTGTTGCAGTTAGTGGCGCAATTTTTACAAAAGGAACTTGATTCTTGCGCTAAGGCCTATCGCTTCGGTGGAGATGAATTTTTAATTATCGCCGATGGTTTGGACAATCCACATGAACTGGAGCAACACATTTTGGAAGCGGGCAAAGATTTCCGTAAATCATCTAGCATACATCAGAAAAGCAGTAATATAACTGTAAGCATTGGAATTGTACGCTTTCCATATGATGGAGAAACAGTTGAGGAGTTATTGAGCAAAGCTGATATAGCCTTGCATTATGCCAAGGAAACGGGAAAAGCACGTCATGTTTTCTTTGAAGATACCATGGGTTTGAGTTTTAGCGAAAGAGTCCAAATGGAAAAGATCTTACAAGAAACCATAGATTCGGAGAAATTCACGCTTCTTTATCAACCTATCGTTAATGCACGGACCGGTAAAGTGGCCTACTTCGAGGCTTTAATAAGAATTAAAGGTTTGCCCATATCACCGGGGGTTTTCATTAGTATAGCGGAGAGATCCACGTTGATCTTTCCCATAGGTCGTTGGGTTATTAAAGCAGTAATAGCACAGTTGGTTGAATGGAAGAAGTTCGGAAAAGATATGATCCCGATTTCTATTAATTTCTCCGCTAGACAGTTCTATGATGAGGGTTTAGTTAACTTCCTCGTAGAAGAACTTGAAAAAAACGATGTGGATTCAAGCTTAATCGAAATTGAAATTACAGAAACGGTTTTTATTGATAATATAGACAAAGCTAGGGCTATTATGCAAAAAATAAGAGATTTGGGGATCAAGATTGCCTTAGATGATTTTGGGACAGGGTATTCTTCTATTAATTTTATAACGAGTATACCGGTTGATCGCATTAAGCTAGACAGAAGCATGATTGAAAAACTCATTCAGAACATGCAAGTACTAGAAGGGCTAATTTTTATTGCCCATGGTTTAAAGATGGATGTAGTTGCAGAAGGGGTAGAAAGGATAGAAGAAGTACATTTGCTAAACCAAGTCCATTGTGATTATTTACAAGGCTACCTTTTCAGCGTACCCGTGCCACCGGAACAAGCGGAGCTCCTTTTTGAAAGGGATTTCAGTAAGATTCTTGGTCTAGACGAGGCATAAGACGATATATAGAATGATAAGAGGAGTTAACCTTAAGGTTAACTCCTCTCCTTGTTAATACCAAAAGTTTAAGGAAACCGAAGCACTTACTTCGATTTGACCGGGGTTTATTGCAGTTGTGCTCATATTAGCCACATCGGACCTTAGTGTCATGGCTCCATAGTCTACCATGGGGGCATACGACCCATAATTTTCATTCATACTAACCAATCCCCCAAGGTGTATTCCTGCGACATCTGCCATAACCTCAGCTTTAGCCTTCGCCTGAGTAACGGCGTTTTTTAAAGCTTGTAGCTTCATATCTTGCTTATTTTTAATGTCAAATTGAATGCCTTGTACTTGGTTTGCACCGGCGTCAATTGCCACATCCACAATTTTACCCACATTATCTAAGTTCGTTGTTGTAATCTTGAGTCTATTTTGCACCTTATAAGTTGTAACTATCTTTTCATCTTTTGTGCCCCTCTCTAAAATTTGATTAGAACTATAGATGTTATAGCTACTTGTGGTGAGCTCTTCATCTTGTAAACCTAGGGCCTTAAGGGCCTCAAAAACCTTAGCCATTCGATCGGCATTCTCTTGAGTGGCAATACTTGCAGAAAGATTTGAAGTTTCTACCCCTAGAGTAATGAAGGCCACATCCGGGGTGCCAGTAACCACGGCCTGACCGGTAACTTGTAGGCTTCCTTTGGTTGTCTCAGGGTTGTTTGCAGAAGCAATCGGTACAATAAACATGGTTATAAGAAGAATTAAAAAACAACCTATCATAAATCTCTTTTTTGTAATTAAAGTGAACATTATTAACGTCCTCCCTTTCTTTTTTTGTTGTTATCTACTTTATATATCCATCCATTCATTAAAAAGTTGATGTTTT
Source organism: Natronincola sp. (assembly GCA_012838515.1). Lineage (GTDB taxonomy): Bacteria > Bacillota > Limnochordia > Darwinibacteriales > Darwinibacteriaceae > DUPA01. The sequence continues at coordinate 7,932 of DUPA01000219.1, forward strand.
CTCTAAAATATTTTTCCATGTGTTTATCAAAGCTCTTTCTGTGCAGCTCCGATGTTTAGTGGATTAGTGAAGCAAAGTTAACTTTAAGAACAATAATCGTAAATATTCAGAGGAAAGATATACTAAAAGAAAAGAAATATACTTTTGACAACAGAATTCGTAGTAAATAAGCTTGACAATTCTTCTAAAATGTTTTACTATTAAAGCAATATAAGAAAAATCCGATGACCAAGAAGTAGTACCATTATCAGAGTCCTTCAGAGAGCTTTTAGTTGGTGAGAAGAAAGCAGGAACAAGGTAATGGGAATTCCTCTTGAGAGTAGCATACTGAACGGTCAACAAATGACCCTGTAGGATATGTCGGGATCCACCCGTTACAATGGAGAAGCAATGATGGTTGCTTGCTGAGGTTGTTATTATAACAACGAAGACAAGGTGGTACCGTGAGAAATGTAACTCGCCCCTGTTCAATACGGGTGGCGGGTTTTTTGTATTATGATGCAAAAGACCGTCGATTAATAGTGGGGAGGCAAAGAAATGAACAAAAAAGTAAAAGGGTTAATTATGTTATCAGTTGTGGTTGTATTGATGTTTGTGGGAACCATTATGGTAACAGCCAAAACTGTGGGAATTATCCAATATGTTGAACATGCTGCTTTAGATGCGGCTAGGGATGGTTTTATTGATGCTTTGGCTGATAGTGGTTATTTAAGCGGAGAAAATCTCGAGATAGATTATCAAAATGCTCAAGGTGACGCCGCAAACCTTTCCACAATTAGTGATCGTTTTATTGGCAAAAAGGTAGATCTGGTTTTAGCAATCGCTACCCCTGCGGCGCAGTCAATTGCAGGTAAGACAGTTGACATTCCTATTTTAGGAACTGCCATTACAGATTATGAGGCAGCCAGACTTGTGGATTCCAATGAAATCCCCGGAGCCAATTTAACGGGAACAACAGACATGAATCCAATTAGGGATCAAATAGAACTTTTACTTGATTTGGTTCCGGATGCAAGAAGAATCGGCGTCTTATATACATCAAGTGAAGACAACTCAGTGGTGCAGGCCGCTATCGCTAAAGAAGTTATCTTGGATCTTGGGTTAGAATATGCGGAAGTTACAATTTCCAACTCCAATGAGGTACAGCAGGCTACGCAGTCGATAGTTAGAAGAGTTGATGCAATTTATATACCGACCGATAATATTTTTGCCTCTGCTATGCCAATAGTTCATGGGGTTACTTCCCAATCTAAGACAGTTGTTGTGCCTGGTGAAGCAGGTATGGTAATGGCAGGTGGAGTTGCTAGCTTAGCAATCAATTATTATGATTTGGGATATCAAACCGGTCTTATGGCTGTAAAGGTATTCGAAGGGGCAGACCCAGCCACTATGCCAATTGAAGGTGCTAAAGGTTTTGATTATATTATTAATGGCGACATTGCAGAAGAAATTGGTGTGGAGATTCCCGCACATCTGTTAGAATACATCGTGGAATAAAGAGAAATAGTATGGAAGAGTGAGAATGCATGCTGCAGATTATTTTAGGAGCAATAATGTTAGGTCTCTTATGGGCTTTAATGACCATAGGAGTCTACATTACCTATCGAATTTTAGATATAGCCGACCTTTCAGTTGAAGGAAGCATTGCCATGGGGGCTGCTATTGCAGCCCAAGCAATATATTCAGGTGTGAACCCATTTTTAGCGACACTACTAGCTATAAGTGGAGGCATGGTGGCCGGATTGGTTACGGGCCTATTACACACTCAGTTAAAGATACCCTCTTTGCTTTCTGGCATTCTTACCATGATAGGGCTTTATTCCATAAACCTAAGGATTATGGGAAAGGCAAATTTATCACTACTTCGCATGGACACGGTTTATACTTGGTTTAGAAATTTTGGCGTTGGTCAAAACAAGTTCTTCACAGATTTAGGGATTGCTCAAGTGGTTCCCATAATCTTCATGGCCGTACTGTGCGTAGCCGGTGTTGTAGCCATTCTATGTTGGTTTTTCAGCACGGAAATGGGATACTCCTTAAGGGCTACGGGTGATAATCCTCAAATGGCGAGAGCACAAGGGATTAACACCAATATCAAGATTGTTTTAGGACTTATGATTAGTAATGGCTTGGTTGCTTTTAGCGGCGCATTAATTGCTCAACAACAATCTTACGCAGATGTCCAAATGGGTACCGGATCAATTGTTATTGGTCTTGCATCAGTTATCATAGGAGAGGTACTCTACGGTAAGAAAACTTTACTAAGTAGATTGATTGGGCTAGTGTTAGGCGCAATCACCTATAGAGTTATTATTGCTTTAGTGTTAGAGATGGGCATGCCTGCACATGATTTAAAACTTTTCACGGCAATAACAGTTGCCATTGCATTGGCTCTGCCGGTCTTTAAATCTTATTTAGAGACACTTAAAAAGAGTATGAAGGAGGCAGCATGATGTTAGCACTGCGAGGAATCGGTAAGACTTTTAATCCGGGTACAGTAAACGAAAAAACTGCCTTACACAGCGTTAATCTCTATCTTAAAAAGGGAGACTATGTAACTGTAATTGGTGGGAATGGTTCCGGCAAATCCACGCTTCTTAATTGTATTGCCGGTGTACACGAAGTGGATTGTGGTTCAGTTATAGTCGATAAAGAAGACTTAACAAAGTGCTCCGAACACAAAAGAGCGAAGGTGTTGGGTCGTGTGTTCCAAGATCCCATGGTGGGTACATCTGCACGCATGAGTATCGAAGAAAATCTTGCATTGGCCAATAGGCGCGGTCTGCGCAGGACTTTAGCTAGGGGCATCGCTTCTAAAGAGAGGGTTTTGTTCAAAGAGGCATTA
>DUPA01000220.1 GCA_012838515.1 Natronincola sp.
GGAAAAGAATTACAGGAAATTGCCGCTCGTTTCATCTTGTGATTCAATCGATATTCGGGAAAGCATATGGTCTCATAGAACTGAAATTCGCTAAACGCCTTGCTTTAGTTAAATGATTGTACTACACTAAAAGTAGCAAAAGTATTATGCCTTCTCTATTGGTAGCAAATGTGAAATGTGGTCATACGGGGGACCAAAAAACTAATACGTAGCTTTACTCAAAACAATATTCGCACTTGGATAATGGGGGTTCTAAAATGAGAATAGGCACGATCGGAACGGGTTTTATTGTTGAACACTTTTTAAGCGCGGTTGCGCAAATACCTGATATGAACTGCACTGCAATTTACTCAAGAACTAGGGAGAACGCCGAAAAAGTAGCATGGAAGTTTGAAATAGACACAATATATACTGATTTAAATGAAATGCTCGCGGACGAAAACATTAATTTTGTGTATGTGGCCTCTCCCAATAGTTTGCATTACGACCATGTTCGTCAAGCACTTGAAATGGGTAAAAACGTGATCTGCGAAAAACCCTTCACATCAACTACCAAAGAGGCCAAAGAACTGATTGACTTAGCTAAAGACAAAAATCTTTTCTTGTTCGAAGCTATTACCACCATACATTTACCGAACTTTGCTCTTTTAAGAAATCATCTCGATAGTTTGGGAAGAATAAGGCTTGTGCAGGCAAGTTATAGTCAGTACTCAAGTCGCTACGACAAGTTGCTTTCCGGGGAATTGCCTAATGTTTTTAACCCTGAATTTTCAGGTGGTGCCCTTATGGATTTAGGAATTTATAATCTGCATTTCATTATTTACTTATTTGGAAAGCCGCAGAACGTACAATATTATGCTAACAAGCATTCCAACGGAATAGATACTTCAGGAAGCTTAATCATGGAATATCCTGATTTCATAGCTACTTCAATTGCCGGTAAAGATACAAAAGGGGAAGATTACGTACAGATTAAGGGTGAATACGGTTATCTTTATGTTTATGGAGGTGCCAACGGCATTAGAGGCTTTAGTGTGCATTTAAATTCAGGTCTAGAAGAAACCGTTGATGGCCAAGATAACTCAAACTTAGTTTATTACGAACTTTTGAATTTCCAAGCAATTTATGCAAACCAAGATCAATATTCTTGTTATACTCTTTTAGATCACACCGAGGCGGTAATGGAAGTAACTGAAGCCGCAAGACGATCTGCGAATATCACCTTTCCCGCGGACAAGACTTAAAGACAAGGAGAAAGTGGGTACAAATTTGGAAGATTTGATCAAGAGAATAAATGAACTGGCTAATAAATCTAAAACAGAAGGTTTAAGTGCAGAGGAAAAGACGGAGCAGGCTGATTTACGCCAAAAGTATTTGGCTCGTTTCAGGCAAAATTTCACTCAGGTACTTGATAATACAGTTATTATGCAGCCCGATGGTACGAAGACACCCGTTAAACGGAAAGAAGAAAAACCACTACACTAAAAGGATTCAAGGCATATTTAAAAGAAGGACTACGTAAAGAAGACCAGAATCAAAAAAACAAAGAGAATATCCAGGGGAGCTTGTGTACAGGCTGAGAGAAACCAAGAGGTTGATACCCTTAAACCTGATGTGGATAATCCCACCGTAGGAAGAACTTATAAAGTTATGCGGAGAATACCACTTGGGTATTCTCCTTTTTTTGAATAAATGAAAAAGGAGCCATGTATATAAATGGATAAAAGGATATTGAATAAAGTTAAAACACAAACCCCTTTAGTACATTTAATTACAAATTATGTAACGGCAAATGATTGCGCGAATGCAGTTTTGGCCGTAGGTGGATCACCCGTTATGGCCGATGAAATTTTAGAGGTAGATGAAATTGTTTCCTTATGTTCTGCTCTAGTACTTAATTTGGGAACTCTAAATCAACGCACGGTAAATTCTATGTTTGCCGCAGGGCGAAAAGCAAATCAGCTTAGAAAACCGGTAATCCTCGATCCCGTTGGGGTGGGTGCAACCAAATTCAGAACCCAAATAGCTAAGCAGCTACTTGAAGAGATTCAATTTTCCGTAATCAAGGGCAATATTTCCGAGATGAAAGCTTTAGCCACAGGGCAAGGTAGTACGAGGGGGGTAGATGCTTCTACCCATGATTTAGGGAAAGATCTAGGCCAAGTTATTGCTTTAGCCCACTCCTTATGGAAAGACACCGAAAGCGTCATTGTTATAAGTGGTGCTAAAGACATTATTACAAATGGTAAACGAACGCATATTATTGAGAACGGCCAATCCATAATGGCTCAGATTACCGGAACCGGTTGCATGTTAAGTTCAATAATAGGAGGCCTTGTAGGCGCAACACCTGAGCAAGTATTCGATTCAACAGTAACCGCAACGGCACTCATGGGTGTTAGTGGTGATCTGGCTTTAGAAAAACTAAATGAAATAGGTGGAGGGCCAAACACTTATCGCTCTCTTCTCATTGATTACTTAAATAAGGTAGATGGGGCATTGCTAGAAAGAAGGGCTAAAATTGAAGTTCGATAAACATTCTTTGAGATTATATGTTGTTACTGATCGCCGCTGGCTTAGGGGACAGACCCTTGAAGAACAGGTAGAAGAAATAATTAAAGCTGGGACGAGTTTTATTCAACTCAGAGAAAAAGAGCTAGAGCACAAACAATTTGTTGAAATGGCAAAAAAACTAAAGGAAGTAACAGATTCTTATGGTATTCCTTTCGTAATAAATGATAATGTGGAAGTAGCTTTAGAAGTTAACGCCGATGGTATTCATGTGGGGCAAAGCGATACGGATGTGGAACAAGTTAGAGCATTACTAGGTCCTAATAAGATTGTGGGAGCATCTGCTCGCACCTTAGAACAGGCATTACTTGCACAAGAAAAAGGAGCAGATTATTTAGGCGTGGGAGCTGTGTTTGCTACCAGTACAAAAGAAGATGCAAAAACTCTTTCCCGAAATAGTCTCAAGAAGATAGCAAATGGAGTAGATATTCCTGTTGTGGCCATTGGAGGTATCACGGAGAATAACATTTTAGGGCTTAAGGGAAGCAACATCGCCGGTGTTGCCCTTATATCCTCTATTTTGGCCGCACCCAATGTGGGTGAAGCCACAAAGAAAATGGCTAATTTAGTGAAGGAAGTGGTTTAGTGAACAAGGCTTTTATCTTAGATTTAGATGGTACATTACTCGATTCAATGGGTGCATGGCAGAACGTGGGCATAAAGTATTTAATAAAGAAAGGATTTACTAATATTCCCCCTAACTTGCCAAGTATTTTAAAACCACTAACTATTTTAGAATCTGCAAATTATATTAAAACTGAATGGCAGATTGACTTACCTCAGCAAACAATCGCTGATGAAATAAATGAATTGATGGCTCAGTTTTACCAAAATGAAGTTGAGCTCAAAGCAGGCGTTCGAGCATTTTTCGAAAGACATAAAGAACATAAAATGTGTATTGCAACTGCAACTGATAGGCATTTGGTGAAACATGCCTTAAAACGTGTCGGCTTAGAAGATCGCTTTGAATTTATTATAACTTCAACGGAGATGGGAAACAGCAAACGTCAACCGGATATTTTCATTGAAGCGGCAAAAAAATTATCTAGTAAGATAGAGGATGCCATTGTTTTTGAAGATGCTCTTCATGCCATTATATCCGCCACATCGGCCGGATTTTATACGGTGGGTGTTTATGACGAATCCTTCAAGCACGAAACTGAACAAATAAAAAAGGTGGCCAACGAATTTTTCTATGATTTGTCTGATTGGAGATTGTAGAAGCTACTTAATTAGTAATTTAAAAATATTCAGGGGAGCTTGTGTGTGCAGGCTGAGAAAGACCAAAAGGTTGTAACCCTTTAACCTGATGTGGATAATCCCACCGTAGGAAAAGCTAGTTATTACGCGGAGAATGCCATAAAGGTGTTCTTCGTTTTTATTTATTTAAGGAGGCGTATACTGTGGAATATGCAACACAAATGGAAGCCGCAAAAAGAGGAATTGCTACAAAAGCAATGCTTAGGGTGGCAGAAAAAGAGAACATAACGTTAGAAAGTTTGATGGAGTTAATGTCCAAAGGCCAAGTAATCATTCCTTGTAATAAACGACATTCTGCGATTGATCCAACCGGCATCGGATCAAAACTCAAGACAAAGATTAACGTAAATCTAGGTACTTCCCGGGACGAAACTGATTTAGAAAAAGAGTTGAAAAAAGTTGATAGGTCTATAGCCATGGGTGCAGATGCCATTATGGACTTGAGTACTCATGGTGACACGCAATATTTTAGACAAGCCTTAATTAAAAGATCTACCGCGATGATTGGTACCGTTCCTATTTATGACGCCGTTTTGCATTACAAAAGGGCTCTTAAGGATATCACAGCAGAAGAATGGATTGGTATCTTTCGCAAACACGCGGAAGATGGAGTTGATTTTATGACCATCCATAGTGGTCTTAATAAGGAGATTGTTCGCAAATTTAAAGAAAACAAAAGATTAACAAATATTGTTTCAAGGGGCGGTTCAATTACTTTTGCCTGGATGGAGATGACAGGCGAAGAAAATCCTTATTACGAACATTTTGATAAGATTTTAGAAATTTGCCGCGAATTTGATGTGACCCTGAGTTTGGGTGATGCTTGTCGCCCCGGATCATTGGCAGATGCGACCGATGGTGTGCAAATCGCTGAGCTAGTTGTGTTAGGTGAGCTTACTGCACGGGCATGGGAAAAAGATGTTCAGGTTATGGTTGAAGGACCCGGTCATGTGCCATTAAATCAAATAGCTGCGAACATAGAAATTCAAAAAACAATTTGTCATAATGCTCCATTTTATGTGGTGCGCAATCCTTCCCAATCCTCTCCGCCGTCTTCCACTTTCAGTTGACTGCGATTGACCTTATGCAC
>DUPA01000221.1 GCA_012838515.1 Natronincola sp.
GGGGTTCCGTCTTTAGGTATCTATCAAGAAGTGTTTAATAGTGATGATCCTGCTTGGGGTGGTTCAGGACAAGCAAACGAAGGTGAGCTTGCGGCAGAAAAAGAACCTTGGCATGGTAAGGAACAATCTTTACAACTTAAATTGCCTCCGCTGGCTACCATCTTTTTGCGTAAAACAAAGGATCATCAAGAAGTAGAAGAAAAGGAGGGGTAAGTAGTGCAAAAGAAGGAAGTTGTGGCTATGTTATTGGCGGGGGGTCAAGGAAGTCGTTTAGGTATTCTCACTAAGAAGCTGGCTAAACCGGCAGTACCCTTTGGAGGAAAATATCGAATAATTGACTTCACCTTAAGTAATTGCGCTAATTCAGGCATAGATACGGTAGGGGTTTTAACCCAGTATCAGCCTTTAACTTTAAATTCTTATATCGGAATCGGTAACCCCTGGGATTTAGATCGTCATAGCGGCGGTGTGTCTGTTTTGCCTCCCTATGTGAAAGAACACGGCGGTGAATGGTACAAGGGTACAGCTAATGCCGTTTATCAAAATTTGGATTATATTAGCCGTTATGATCCGGAATACGTTCTGATTCTCTCAGGTGATCACATCTATAAAATGGATTATAGTAAAATGATTGACTTCCATAGAAGGAAGGGTGCTAAAGTAACGATTGCCGTTATTCCCGTTCCGTGGGAAGAAACTCATCGTTTTGGAGTTATGGAGGTTGATGATGATAATAAGATCGTAGAATTTCAGGAAAAGCCCAAAATTGCTAAAAGTAACTTAGCTTCCATGGGGGTTTATGTCTTTAATTGGAAAGATCTTAAGAAATATCTTGAAGCCGATGAGGCCGATTCAAAATCAAGTAACGACTTTGGCAAAAATGTGATTCCCGCAGTGTTAAACGACGGGGAGCCCATTTATGCTTTCCCCTTTGAAGGTTATTGGAAAGATGTTGGCACAGTTGATTCTCTCTGGGAAGCTAATATGGATTTATTAAAGGCCGAGCCCGATCTTAAGCTTAATGATTCACGTTGGAAGATCTTTTCTTTAAACCATAGCTTACCGCCGCAATTTGTGGGTCCCGGTTCTGATGTGCAGGGTTCGCTTTTAGCCGATGGCTCTTTAGTTTTAGGTAAGGTTCATCACTCGGTGGTGTTCACCGGGGCCTCGGTAGCCGAAGGGGCAGAGGTGATTGATTCGATCTTGATGCCCGGGGTGAAGGTTGGTAAAAATGCCATTGTTCGCAAAGCCATAGTTGCGGAAAATACGGTTATTCAAGAAGGTGCACAAATCGGGGTACCGGCCAGACCGGGTGAAAAAGTTGAGATCATTAATGAAGCCGGTATTACTGTCATTGAAGATAATGTGACTGTACCGGCAGGGATGCGCATTGTACAGGGCACGGTTTTAAGTGTGGCTGAGTGGCCCAAGTTTCCTGAAGAACGGATTTCTTAGGAGGTAAAAAATGAGAAACCTATTTGGAGTTATTGATCTGGCCGATTCCACGGAAGGACTTGGGGAGCTGACAAGTCATCGTGCCCTGGGGGCCGTGCCCATCGGCGGTCGCTATCGTTTGATTGATTTTACCTTGAGCAATATGGTAAATGCGGGGATCCGTAATGTGGGAATCTTACTGATGGATCGTTTCGGACCACTTTTAGATCATATTAAAGACGGCAAGGAATGGGATTTGGATCGCCAAAGGGATGGTATGTTTTTGTTGGTACCTCCCTCCGAGGGTGAGACGGGGTATACTACCCCGGGTAATATTCCTAACTTGCAGCATAATCGCATGTATTTAAAGAAAAGCAGACAAGATTATGCTTTGGTTTGCGGTAGTAATGTTGTTGCCAATATTGATTTGAAAAAAGCTTATCAATTTCACTTAGAGAAAAAAGCAGATGTTACTTTAATTTATAATCGGACTTGTACTTTAGATGAAAATCCTCCTTATACATCGGTTGCAACGGATGAAAATGGCAGAGTTGTGGACATTGCCCTTAACCCACAGCAGTGCACGAGCTGTAAGATCTTACTAAACATGTATATTTTAAGCAAGGATTTGCTTTTAAACCTCGTTGATCATTGTAATTCAAGGCAAAAACGGGATCTCTTTGCAGATGGTATCATGCCTCGTTTAAATGATTTAAAGATTTACGGTTACGAGCATGAGGGCTATGTTGGGGTAGTGAACTCGCTGCGCACTTATTATAAGCATAGTATGGAGCTTTTAGAGCCGAAGGTGTGGCAAGAACTATTTTTCGCACATGGTCAGATCAATACTAAGGTTAAACATGAAGCGCCTGTGCGCTATTTAGAGGGTAGTAAAGTAACTAATTCTTTGATTGCCACGGGTTGTACCATTCAAGGTACTGTGGAAAACAGTATTTTGTTTAGGGGAGTGCACGTTGGCCCCGGTGTGGTTATTAAGGATTCAATATTGATGCAAAAGGCCGAATTGGGTGCGGGAGTGGTTTTACAAAATGTAATTCTTGATAAAGATGTGACTATTTCCGCAGGTAAAAAACTCACAGGGGACCCGTCGTTCCCCTTAGTAATTGAAAAATTGGCCAAGCTTTAAAGGGGGAGAATGTTGATGAAAGTTTTATTTGTTGCAGCTGAAGGTGTTCCTTTTTCTAAAACCGGTGGTCTAGCAGATGTTATAGGGGCTTTACCCAAGGGTTTAAAAGATAATGATGTTGAGGTGCGAGTTGTTCTGCCTAAGTATGGCGATATTGCGCAAGAATATATTGATGAAATGATTTTTGTTCATCGTTTTTCCGTTCATGTTGGGTGGCGTAACCAATATTGCGGTGTGTTTAAGCTTGAATATGAAGGTATAACTTTTTATTTTATCGATAATGAAGATCATTTTAAGCGTCCGGGTACTTATGGATACTTTGATGATGGCGAACGTTTTTCGTTTTTCAATCGTGCCGTTTTAGATGCCTTACCGAACATAGATTTTAGACCTGATATAATTCATTGCCATGATTGGCATGCTGCCATGATACCGGTGCTTTTGACTCAATATCGTAATCAAGATTTTTATGCTAAGATTAAAACTGTTTTCACCATTCATAACTTGCAATATCAAGGAATATTCCCCAAGAGTGTTTTGAGTGATCTCTTAGGTCTCGGTTGGGAACATTTTAATGTAAATGGTGTGGAGTTCCATGATCATGTGAACTTTATGAAGGGTGGAATTAACTACAGTAATGCTTTGACCACTGTGAGTCCCACCTATGCTGAAGAGATTCAAACACCTTATTATGGTGCTGATTTGGAAGGTGCTTTATCTAGAAGACAATCTTTTTTAAGTGGTATCATTAACGGAATTGATACTGAAGCGTGGGATCCTCAACATGATCCTTTGATAACTAGGAATTATACGTGGAGATCAATTCAGCGTAAGAAGGAAAATAAGGTTGCTTTGCAAGAAGAGCTTGGTCTTAAGATTGATCCTGATGTTCCTGTTTTGGGTATGGTTTCCCGTTTGACTCGGCAAAAGGGTTTGGATCTTATGGCGAGGATTTTAGATGAGGCTTTGCAGCTTAATATTCAGCTTGTTGTTTTAGGTACGGGCGATCATGAATATGAGCAGCTTATGAAGCATTTTGCCGGTAAGTATCCTGAGAAGGTTGCCGCGGTGATTCGTTTTGAAGAGGCTTTGGCCCACAAGATCTATGCCAGCTCTGATATGTTTTTGATGCCGTCTCTTTTTGAGCCTTGCGGTTTGGGGCAATTGATTGCCATGCGCTATGGTGCACTGCCCATTGTTAGGGAAACGGGTGGTTTAAAGGATACGGTGCTACCTTATAATGAGTTTACTGATGAGGGGCTTGGCTTTAGTTTTGCCAATTATAATGCCCATGATCTTCTTTATACGATTCAAAGGGCTGTATCGCTTTATGAAAAGGAAGAAGAAGGTGCGTGGAAAAAGATGGTTGGCCGAGCTATGCGTGCTGATTTTAGTTGGACTCAATCTGCTAAGGCTTATAAGGAGCTTTATGAGGGGGTTTTAGCTCAATAAGCAGGGGTTTTAAAAGAAAAGAAAATATTTTACTAAAAAGGCTAAAGGTTTTAAAACAGTAGACGATATATAAATCAACAAGGGTAATGAGCCTTTGGCCAAGGCTTATTATACCGGGCTCTAGTCAGGGGTTGATCGCCCAGGCTTTAGTCCAAAAATATAGGAACAAGGATGTTCCAAAAATTCATTTACCACAAGGAGGTAAACGTAATGAGAATTAACAACAATGTAATGGCACTTAACGCACATCGTCAGTTGGGTATGAATCAAGCAGGCGCGGCAAAGTCCATGGAGAAACTCTCCTCCGGCTTCAGAATTAACCGTGCCGGTGATGACGCAGCAGGCTTAGCAATCTCTGAAAAAATGAGAGGCCAGATCAGAGGTCTAAAACAGGCTTCCAGAAACGCA
>DUPA01000222.1 GCA_012838515.1 Natronincola sp.
AAAATCGCGAATCGCTTTATAAAGACCGATCATACCCTCTTGAATAATGTCTTCGCGATCGGCCCCGATCAAAAAGTATGAACGCGCCTTTGCTCGAACGAAGTTCTTATATTTATTAATCAAATGTTCCAAAGCTTGGTCATGGGTATCTCGGGCTAGCTGAACAATCTCTTCATCACTTAGACTTTCATACATATCGAAAAATTTTCTCGGTGCATTAACAGCACTCATCATAAATCGCCTCCACCCTACCATTACCGCACATGGTTTGTCCGCATAACGCAAATTTATTATACACCATGCCGCAAAGGGCGTCAAGCTAGGGTTCTTGTAGATTATTCCATCACAGACTTCTTTGTCTAACAACTTCAAACATTAAAAGGGCACCGGCCACCGAAGCATTTAAAGAATTAATATTTCCCCTCATGGGAATGGACGAAAGAAAGTCGCATTTTTCCTTAACAAGTCTACTTAATCCGGCCCCTTCATTTCCCACAACTAGAGCAATGGGACCGGTGAGATCTTGTGTAAAACAAGGATCTCCCTCCATATCGGCACCAACAACCCAATAACCGGCTTTTTTTAAGTTTTCTATCGCTGCAACTAAGTTAGGTATTCGACAAACAGGAACGTAGTTAGCCGCCCCGGACGATGACTTCATTACGGTGGAGGTTATACCCACAGCCCTTCGCTTGGGAATAACCACACCATCAACACCGGCCGCCTCGGCGCTGCGAATTATTGACCCGAGATTATGCGGATCCTGAATACCATCTAACAATACTAGGAAAGGTGACCACCCAGGGCTACCGGCCTTCTTTAATAGTTCATCAAATTCCAAATAATTGATTTCGGCAATTTGCGCCATGACTCCTTGGTGATTAGGGGTTTCGCTAAGTTTGTCCAACACAGTCCGTTCCACTTCTTGAACTACAATTTTTCTCTTTTGGGCCAAAGTCAAAATTTCCCTGATAGAACCTTCTCTTTGTCCCTTTGCAACTAAAAGTCTGTTTATTTCTTGGCCGGACCGCAATGCTTCTAATACAGGACGGCGTCCTACAACATCACTCACCTAGTTTTAATACCTCTCTTTCAAACTCACTAAAACAAATTGGTGCAGCATCCCTCACTAGTTCTAGTACAGCTTGTGCATAAACTCTTATTTCATACTGGGCCTGCTTGTCCAAGCGCAAATGTAAGAAATTCATTAGAGAGCTACCATTAACAGTCCATAGGAAGTTCGTATAAATACCGATGGGCAAAATACTGCGAGCTTGCTCTTTAACCACACGATGTTCATTTACTAATAGGTCATAAAAGTCAAAGGCCTCTTCATTTTTGCTTTTCCATTTGAGTAACAATTCGTCTTCTAAACCTTCAGGAATATAATAATCGCGCATCGCTACACAATAACGAAGGGACTCTTCGTTAAACGAGCCCATGCGGTGACGAAACCATTGCCTAGCCACGAATAAAGGGGTTTTTACATCGAATGTAAATACCATTGCTTCGAAAGGTGTCTTATGACCCGCCTTAATCAGATGACGCAGTAGTTTTCGATCCGCGTCCTCAGTCTTCGCTTCACTACGCCAACACCGTCTAGCATTACGAATTACGGCGTCATCTCCACCCATATGTTCCAATAGCTTCACAAAACCATTATTCAATACTTGCATCTCCATTGTTCCTCCTAGCTATGATTTTAAAGTAGGGGCAACGTTATTTAGAAGTTCTTTAAGACGTTCATGTTGGTTACTTAAATACAAATAACCTATAAGAGCCTCCATGCCCGTACTATAACGATATTCAACAACATCACCATGACGAGGGACACCACTTTTAGCATTTCTACCTCGACGAACAACATCCTTTTCTTTTTCGGTTAAATGTGGTTCCCAGGAACGTATTATTTCTGCTTGGCTACTGGCTTGCACATATTTGACTGCCTCGCGATGCAACTGATGCACTTTGGCGGGAAATGCAATCAATTTTGTTCGAATAAAAAGTTCATAAACTGCATCACCCACATAAGCCAAAACAAGAGGCGACAATTCTTGCAGATTTAAATCTTCCTCTACAAACACTAGACCACCTACACCTTCCATCTTGTTCCTTGGGGGGTATCCTCCAAGGTTATGCCTAAATCGGCTAACCGGTAACGAATCTTATCAGCCAAGCCAAAATTCTTGTCTTTTCGCAAGTCTTCTCTTAATTCTACAACCAGATCTAACAAAGAATCCACAAGTCCGTCTTGATTAGCCTTTTCCAATTGAATTATGCCCAAAATATCCGAACCATAGAGTTGGAACAAATCACATGCTTTTTGCAATACTTTTTCATGTGTGCCTCGATTATGTTTATAAACATTGATCTCCCGCACCATTTCAAACAAAATGCCCAAAACCCTAGCAGTATTAAAATCATCGGAAAAAGCAACTTCCATTTCCTGTTCAAAGTCATGCAACACATCCAAAACAGCAAGATCCTTTTCGGAAAGCTCTCCAGAATCGGCATTGGATAAGCTTTCTTGCAGATTACTTACTGCATCATTAAGACGCTTCCATCCCTTACTTACCTCTTCTATCTTACCATCGTAGTATTCCAGCTCCGTACGATAATGTGTTGATAACAAATAAAATCTTAGAAGTTCTTTGGAGTGTTTTTCAATGAGCCTTCCCACGGTTATAACATTGCCTATGGATTTTGACATTTTAGTGTCCTTTAGATTGACCATACCGTTGTGTACCCAATAGCTAGCTAGGGGCTCACCTGTTGCCGCTTCTGATTGGGCTATCTCGTTTTCGTGGTGAGGAAAAATCAAATCGTTTCCACCACCATGAAAATCAAAACCTTCTCCAAGATATTTTAAAGACATGGCAGAGCACTCAATATGCCAACCGGGCCTTCCTTGCCCCCAAGGGCTTTCCCATGCCGGTTCGCCTTCTTTTGCACTTTTCCACAAGGCGAAATCTGTGGCATCTCTCTTATTCGGATCAACTTCAAAGCGTGTTCCTTGCCGCAACTCATCTAGCTTTTGTTTACTTAGCTTCCCGTATTCGGGAAAGGATGCAACATGGAAAAAAACGTCCCCATTAGCAGAGTAAGCATGGTCCTTTTCTACCAAGGTTTCTACTAACTCCACAATCTCCGTAATATGCTCACTTACTTTAGGATAAAAATCGGCACGTTCAACACCTAGTTCGTCCATATCTCTAAGATATTCCTCAATATACTTTCCGGAAATATCCAAGGCAGGAATTCCCGTCTCTTGAGAGCGGACAATAATTTTATCATCAACGTCGGTGAAGTTCTGGACCAAAGTCACCTTATAACCGCGCGAACGAAAGTACTTCCTTATCACATCCCAGACTACGCTAGGCCTTGCATGTCCTAAATGCGCGTCTGAATAAGGAGTAACACCGCAAACATAAATACTTACCTCGCCCTCTTTGCGAGGAATAAATTCTTCCTTCTTTTGGGTTAAAGTATTATATACTTTTATTTTATTCATTTACAAACCCCTTTCAAAACAAAAAAGACCCTCTCCATTACAGAGACGAGGGTCGCGGTTCCACTCTGTTTCACCCGGCTTTGATACAAATCAATGCGCAGGGAGCACTTAATCACGATAACGGGTTTCCCGTCCAAGCCTACACTAAGCCAAATGTTTAGTTCGGTTGGAAGATCAAGGGTGCATTTCCGCAAGCTCATTACAGGATACTTACACCAGCTGTATCCCTCTCTTTGTAAATCACTTGCTTACTTTCCCTATCATCTCATTTGAAATAATTATAAAACCATTATATGCAAACGGCTAGCATTCGTCAACTTCAACGGGAACAAAGTGAAACAACAGCTTGCACAACGATACCTTCCTCGCGACCGACAAAGCCAAGACCCTCACAAGTACTTGCTTTTACATTAACTCGCGCTTGAGAAACCTGCATGATATTAGCCAGAGTTTCTTCCATACTCTGTTTGTAAGGACTAAGTTTCGGCTTTTGTGCAATTATGGTGATATCCACATTGTTAATCTCAAGTCGTTCTTGCCACAAAACATCTAGTACTTGCTTTAAAAGACCAATACTAGAAACACCCTCATATTTAGGATCCGTATCGGGAAAATGCTCTCCTATATCCCCTTTACCCATGGCACCGAGAATAGCATCCATTACCGCATGGGTCACCACATCGGCATCTGAGTGGCCTAAAAGACCCTTTTCATGTGGAATTTCCAGGCCTCCTAAAATTAAGGGTCTATCATGGGTAAAACGATGCACATCATAACCGAAGCCCAACAAAAACTCGCGTTGCTTAGGCAAATCCTCCGGTGTGGTAATTTTCAGATTGCCGTAATCCCCTTCAATCATATGAACAGATTGACCTAAATTCTCCACCAAAGCACAGTCATCGGTTGCCGTAAAGCCCACTTTTATAGCTTCTTCATGCGCCTTAAGAATAAGATTATAAGCGAATATTTGCGGTGTTTGCACTGCCCACAATTCTTCTCTGGGAAGGGTATTAACCACAAAGCTTCCTTGGACTTGCTTAATTGTATCTTTAACAGGAACGCCAACGCCCACAGCGAGATATTCTCTAACTGCTACCAGGCCGCGGCGAACCACACATCCCGTCAAATATGGCCTGGCGGCATCATGAATAAGTACCCAATCAAAATCACCGGATAGGGATTTAAGTCCTCTGTAAACACTTTCTTGTCTGTCCTTTCCGCCTACAACAATTTGGTAAGGCGTACTTATGTTTTTCATTAAAGCCCCAATGTTCTGTAGATCGACCTTGCGCGTGACAACCACGATCTCAGCAACTTCCTCTATTGCATCAAACAATTCTAAACTGTGCATGATTATGGGCTTACCATCTAGATTAAGAAAAATCTTATTACCCTCTGCGCCCATACGCGTACCTGAGCCCGCCGCGGCAACTATTACCCCAACTTTCATATGGCCACCTCCCGTGTGCAAAAAAAGCCTGATGGTACCCATCAGGCTGTATTTTTAAACTTATGAACTTATAATGCCCGCTCTATAGATTTTGGCTTTGCAAATATCATTCTACCAGCTGCAGTTTGCAAGACGCTAGTTACCAAAACGCATACCATCTCGCCAATAAAACGACGCCCTCCGTCAACCACAATCATGGTTCCATCATCTAAATAAGCAACACCTTGCCCCTGCTCTTTTCCATCTTTAATTACTTGAACCTGCAATTCCTCACCGGGCAAAACCACGGGTTTAACTGAGTTTGCCAATTCATTAATGTTTAGAACAAAGACACCGTGTAGTTCGCATACTTTGTTTAAATTATAATCATTTGTCACTACTTTACCTGAAATATCTTTCGCTAATTTTACTAGTTTACTATCTACTTCGTTGATTTCGCTATAATCTTTTTCTAAAATACGCACCGTAGAATAGGGTTCTTTTTGAATTTTATTAAGAATGTCTAATCCGCGACGTCCCCTATTTCGTTTTAATACATCAGAAGAATCTGCGATATGTTGAAGTTCTTCTAAGACAAATCCCGGGACGATTAAATCCCCCTCAAGAAAACCCGATCTTGTAATATCAGCAATACGTCCATCAATAATTACACTTGTATCTAGTATTTTCGGTATGGCCTCTAGCCGAGTCTTTGAATTAAACCTCTCTAAATTGGATCGTGAGAATGCCTGGGAAAAATCTTCCCTTTTTCTCGTTCCTACTATTAAACCTAAATATCCCAATAAAAGTCCAAGAACGATGGGCAAATAATCTCCTACCAAAGGAAGTCGCAATAGGGGAATGGAAATAACTAAAGCAATAATCCAACCTATAACAAGACCAATGATTCCTCCTATTAACTCACTTGTAGGTGTTTTTAGAAGAGTTTGTGTTATTCTTTTTCTCGTTGTTTTGAACCCTCGTAGCACCGGAGGACCCGAAAATATGCCGGCAAAAATACCACCAAAAACAAACAGACCAATTAAATAGCTTGGATAGTCAAATCCGGTCATAGCATCAATCTTTAAAAGGGATAAGGCTCCTGAATAGCCCAAGAATCCGCCAATCGCCGCAAACACTATCCTAACGAATATTACCAAACCTCGCTTCACCTCCCACCATTTAAATACGCGATAGTTTAATTCGTTCGAGATATAGTATTTCCTGTTTTGTCTTAGGTATTCTCTTTTAGGGCAAAATCTGGATTTTTCACCTCCTTAGTCTTCGAAAAAACTAGCAATTTTTTCGACAACTTGTTCTTCAGTAGAATCTTGTGCAATGACTAATTCACTGATTAGAATCTGCCTTGCCGTATCTAGCATCTTTCTTTCACCTGTGGATAGACCCTTATCATTTTCCCGAATAGTTAGGTTTCGTACAACTTCTGCTACTTCGAAAATATCTCCGCTTTTTATTTTTTCCATATTTGCTCGGTAACGGCGATTCCAGTTCGACGACATAGATGTCTTCTCTCCTTGTAAAATTCCGAAGACGCGCAAAACCTCTTCGTCACCAATAACTTGACGAAGACCCAAATCATTTACGGATTTCATTGGAATCATAACTTTCATATCACCAATTGGCAAAGCCATGATGTAGTAGTTTTGCTTTTCACCGAGCACCTCACGCTCTTCAATGGCTACTATAACACCTGCTCCATGCATGGGGTAAACAATATTGTCACCTACATTATACATTTAGAACCCTCCTTTATCGATTTCCGACCCCGGGCGCCGCCCATTGCGGGCTTGGAGGCAACTTTGAAACCGTTTTTTTAAAACTAGGTTCTTATACTAAATTTATCACTTTGACCAGTTAAAGTCAAACCAGCCAAAATTGACATCTTAAGAACTTGACAATCGTTTTTGTGAAGTTCTATAATGAACTAAGAACCGCCCCTTTGGTGGCGAGAGGAAGTGATTAAATGACTAAATCAACGAAAACTTGCCGTGATTTTCAGTCAAATGTACAAGAAAACTTGATTCGTCATTATAGTATCTTAGATATTGTTTCCAAATTTCAAGAAACTAATGCCCGAGTTAATAGAGCTCTTTTTAGGGCTGTTACAGACTGCGGTTGCATCGAAATTGACGCTTCCAAACAAATACTTCCCGATGATTGCACTTTTAAAGATGTGCGTGATCACATTCAATCGCACCTAAGTGGCGAACTGTGCGAAAACTGTAAAGAAGTAATCGAGTCTGAAATAGGTCAAAATCTATTCTATCTTACGGGTATGTGTAACACCCTAAAACTTGATTTAGAAGAAATAATTCAACGAGAAGGGCAGCGAGTAGCCACACTTGGCATATTTAACCTACGCTAAATATGGCTATCGACTAATGCCTGCTCACGCAAACGGCGTAAGCCATCTTTGATTGCTTTTGCACGCACTTCACCAATTCCATCCACATCATCCAGCTGATCAATGGATGCGTCCATTATAGTTGACAGATCACCGAATTCTTTAACTAGGTTTTCTATTACGGGCATCGGTAACCGTGGGATCTTCGCTAAAATACGATAACCCTTCGGGGTTACTGCCTGCTCTAAGCTGGTTATACTACTACCGTAGCCCAATAACTTAGAGATGAAGTTTAGATTAAGCAGATCATCGGAATCCCACTCTTCAATCTGTCTCCAGTGCTCTTCTGCATTTAAACCATGAACTAAATAATCTTTAAAAACAAGAAAACCTTCATCCTTAATATCAGCCATTAACTCTTCTAGTTGCATGGTAACTAACCGTCCCTCAGCTCCTAGCTGAATAACATATCTTTCGATTTCGCTTGCGATACGCTCAACCATTTGACTTCGCTGCAACACAGTGACCACTTCTGTTAGTGTGACAAGATCCTCAAACTCCAAAGCACTGAGGTTCACAAGGGATTGCCGAAAAACACTCCGGTATTTTTCCAAAGTTGATAACGCTTGGTTGGCTTTGGATAAGATTACGCTTACTTCGCGCAAAATATATTTCCAGTTTTCTTTATAAATACTAATAACATTACGCCTTTGAGAGATGGAAATTACAATTTGCCCCGTTTGTTTGGCAACTCTTTCGGCTGTTCGGTGCCTAGTTCCCGTTTCATAACTCGGAATCATGGGGTCGGGAGTTAATTGTGTGTTTGCGTATAAGATCCTTTTCGCATCACTAGATAAAACTATGGCTCCGTCCATTTTTGCCAATTCGTATAGAGCTGCCGGATGCATCTCCGAATCTATTTTGAATCCGCCATTTACCAGTTCCAAAACTTCGGGACAATCCCCTATTACAATCAATGCCCCGGTTCTCGCCTTTAAAATACTATCAAGGCCATCATAAAGTTGAGTACCCGGTGCCATTATATCCAAATCTTTATAAATCATATCGTCTTCGCGCATCAGCTCACCCCTTTCTCTTCACAGTTAACTTAAGTGCCTCTTGAATGGTGCTGACCCCTATAACGTCAATAGGCTCATTTCCGCTTACATTACTTTTGGGAATAATACACTTTTCAAACCCTAAGCGGTTTAGCTCATTAAGACGCTGTTCAATGCCGCGTACCCCCCGGATTTCTCCTGCCAAGCCAACTTCGCCCAATACTGCACATAATGGGTCGATACTTACGTTAGATACGCTACTGGCAACAGCAATCGCCATACCAAGGTCAAGCGCGGGTTCTTGAAGTTTTAAACCCCCGGCAATATTAATAAAAACATCTTGGCTTTGCAAAGGATACCCTTGCCGCTTTTCAAGTACTGCTAAAATCATGGAAAAGCGTTGATGATCAACGCCGGTAGATTGTCTCCTTGGGTTCCCTCCAAAGGCGGCGGGGGCCACTAAAGCCTGAACTTCAACTAATAAGGGTCTTGTTCCTTCCATATATGGAACCACTACCGAACCTGAACTTTGCTCAGGTCTTTGAGAAAGTAAAAATTGCGATGGGTTCGGCACGGGAATTAAGCCTTTTCCGCTCATTTCAAAGATTCCGAACTCATTAGTTGAGCCAAATCTATTTTTTACTGAGCGAATAATCCTAAATGAAGTGTGCATTTCACCTTCAAAATATAGAACAAAATCCACAGCATGCTCCAGTATTTTCGGACCTGCAAGGTTTCCTCCCTTGGTTACATGACCAACGAGTAAAATGGATATACCGCTACCTTTAGAAATTTGCAAAAAGCGCCCCGTGGATTCGCGAACTTGCCCGACGCTACCGGGGGGAGAAGAGATGCCCTCCACAAACATTGTTTGAATAGAGTCAATGATCACTAAAGTAGGGTTTTCTTCCCGTATTATTTCGCAGATAACATCGGTATCGGCCTCGCTAACTACAATTAAGCGTTCTTCCACCGCATCTAGGCGAAGGGCCCTTAATTTTAATTGCGCAAGTGATTCTTCACCCGTGACGTATAAAACTTTTTTTTCATTTTTTGCAACGCCGCTTGCGACTTGAAGAAGCAAAGTTGATTTTCCAATACCCGGATCTCCGCCTATAAGCCCTAGACAACCGGGAACCATTCCACCGCCAAGAACCCTGTCCAGTTCGGGAATGCCTGTGTTAAAGCGTTCCTCCGCACTATTGTCAACCTCTGTTAACGGCAATGGTTTGCTTTTTGCCACCCATGTACGAGGATTTTTACTAATAGGTGCAATTGTCTCCTCAACTAAAGTATTCCATTCTCCACAATTGGGGCATCTCCCCATCCAGCGCGGACTTTCCGCTCCGCAAGATTGACAAACGAATAAGACAGTTTTTTTAGCCACGAATTACTCCTTCCAAAACCATGTTTTTCAACATCTCCCTATATTATACCATCAGAAAAAGGAGTGCACAACCGCCCATTAGACGTGTGCACTCCCTAACTAGTTTCCTTTAGTAAAAAATGAATTCTCCTTCTTTTGCATCTACGGTAATGGTTGCAGACTCCTTAAAAGTTCCTTTAAGGATCTCTTCTGCTAGGGGGTTTTCAATATACCTTTGAATTGCCCTTCTTAGCGGTCTTGCCCCGAAGTCCGGATCAAATCCTTTGTTCGCCAGGAGCTCCTTACCTAAATCGGTTACAGTTAGCTCAATTTCCAATCCTTCCAACTGCTTCTTAAGATCCTTCAACATGATGTCGGCGATCTCCCCGATGTGAATTTTATTTAAGGCATGGAATACCACTACTTCATCAACTCTATTGAGAAATTCCGGCCGGAAGGTTCGCTTTAGCTCATCTGTAACTTTGGATTTCATGGCTTCATAATCACTTCGTTCATCTACAACGGTCCTAAAACCGATACCCGAATCCTTTTGAATCTGATGGGCTCCCACGTTTGATGTCATAATAACTACCGTATTACGAAAATCGACCACTCTGCCTTTGGAATCCGTCAACCTTCCGTCTTCGAGAACTTGCAATAGAATGTTAAAAACCTCAGGATGTGCCTTTTCAATCTCATCAAATAATACAATAGAATAAGGCTTTCTCCTGACTTTTTCCGTTAGCTGGCCGCCCTCATCGTAACCAACATACCCTGGCGGCGAACCCACTAAGCGTGCCACTGCGTGTCTTTCCATATACTCAGACATATCAATGCGAATTGTTGCCTCTTCGTCGCCAAACAGT
>DUPA01000223.1 GCA_012838515.1 Natronincola sp.
CGAGTCATTGTGCCTTGTAGGTATCCGATATACGGTTCGCGCAATGGTCCATCGGCACTTAACTCTAATGTGGACCCTTGTACAAAAGTACCACCTGCCATAACTACTTCGTCATCATAGCCTGGCATCGAGCTAGGAATAGGCATATAATGGGCATCAATGGGTGCTGCCTTTTGAATGCCGTGGCAAAAGTTCAATAGTTGCTCCCTAGAACCAAACTTAATAGCTTGTACAATATCGGTACGAAAAGCATCGGGAAGTGGATTCACGTCAAATCCCTTAGAACTAAAAATTTGGGCCGCTAAAATGGCCCCGTACACTGCTTCACCCACTATATGGGGTGCCAGAAATAGACCTTGAAGCAGTGGTCTGGTTAATCCAAAGGTGGATCCAATTTTGTCACCAACACTCGGAGCTGTTAAAATCTCGGCACAAAGGCTAACAAGATCTTTTCTACCTGCTATATAACCGCCACTGATTGCCAAAGTTCCTCCCGGATTTTTTATTAACGATCCGGCCATTAGGTGGGCTCCGGCCTCTAAAGGCTCATAATATTCAACAAACTCACCATAACAGTTATCAACGAAAATAATGCAATCTTGGTTTTTACTTTTAACTACACTAATAGCTTGCGCTATCTGACTTATGTTTAAAGAAGGACGCCAGCTATAGCCGCGGGAACGTTGAATAATAGCCATCTTCGTTTCGGAAGTTATTTTTTTGGATATGCCATCCAAATCAAAGCTTCCATCTCCATCTAGCGATACTTCATCATAAATAATTCCTCGCTTAATTAAACTGCGAGGTGAGTTTCCTTTAAGTCCAATTACAGATTGCAAAGTATCATATGGTGTCCCGCTAATGGAAACCATTTGATCTCCGGGTTCGAGAATAGATAAACACAATGCAATAGCATGTGTTCCTGAAGCGATTTGAGGTCTGACTAAAGTTGCCTCTGCTTTGAAAACATGTGCGTAAACTTCTTCCAAGCTCTCCCTACCTTGATCAGAATAGGCATACCCGGTGGAATCATTAAAGCAATGACTGCCAACTTTAGCAAAGTGAAATGCATCTAATACCTTTTTTTGGTTAGCTAGTACGACATTTTCCATGGGTTTGTAGTACTGCTGGATTGCCTTTATTGCATCATTAATCATTACTTACATTTCCTTTACTGATAGGTGAACCAAAACTTCCCTTGCTTTGAACCTTCTTTGCATTAATTTTTTCAAGAATACTCTCCCTAATGGGCTTTTCTGCAAAAACATGCAGTCTAAAGTGGCCGTCTTTTGTGGGATACATTTCAAATTCACCGCTTATACCATGCTTTTTCCATAATTGATCAGCAACCTCTTGTAGTTCCTTTTCAGTTTCAAATTCAAATGCAATTGAGTGCACTATAGATTACCTCCTATTTAATTAAAAGTTAAACCTCTAAAATCATCGGGTAGAATTACACTAAGCTCGCCCTTACTTAGATTAGGTTTTCTAACTAGACGCACAGCTTGGCGCCGAATAATCTGTTCTACCACATTTCTAACGGATCTTGCATTCCCGAAGCTGAGGGCATCACCCCTGCGAATTCGCCGTATTTGCCTAATTAATTCCTGCTTAGCATGGGCCGAAAGGGTGTATTGTCTATCCTTAAGCATGGTTTCGGCTATCTTATAAAGTTCTAGATCGGAATAATCAGGAAACGTAATTGTCATGGGAAATCGCGATCTTAAACCTGGGTTTGTGCTTAAAAATTCCTCCATTGGTCTGGGGTATCCTGCCAAAATCACAACTAAATCGTCGCGGCGATCTTCCATGGCTTTAACTAGTGTATCAATTGCCTCTTTGCCAAAATCTCGTTCGCCTCCCCGGGCTAGAGAATATGCTTCATCGATGAACAATAATC
>DUPA01000224.1 GCA_012838515.1 Natronincola sp.
ACTAGGACAATAACCTTTAAAAATCACACCATCGTAGTAATCTAAATCAGGAACTAAAGAAAGATCTAACCGAATATTCTCTAAAAGCTCAGGTTTACTAAATGAATTCATTAGTTGGTCTAAAGAATTCAAAGCTTTAGCCATTGCCTCATTCATTGTAAAAGAACGAGCATTCTTTAAAACATCTCCCATCTCCCCTTCAAGTTCAAAGATGGAATCTAAAATAGTATCTTCTAAATCAAGCTCTGCCAATTTATCTTTTAAAGCATGGCGATTCTTGCGAGCAATTAAGCTTCTCAGCTCAGACTCAACGTCAAAATCTAAATCAACTTCCCTAAAGAATTCATCTAAAAAGGTACTTGAACCAAGTTCTAAAATATATGGCTCCCCTAAACTCTCCATAATAGTACTTGCCATCTCAATCGTTTCTTGATCAGCTTGTGCCGAATCTTCACCTAATGATTCAATACCCATTTGATAATTTTCCTGAATTCTACCACCAGAACTATTACGATAAATCTTAGAATTATAATAGACTTTTAAAGGCTCGGTAGCATCCCATTTAGAAAAGATACCTCTTAAGATATTCATTGTAATATCAGGTCTCAAAATAAAGATCTTAGAATTTCCACCAAGTACTTTTACAGTTCTGGACGAATCTTGCCTGACATTAGAAAGAATAAAGTCATCATAGCTTTGGAAAGTCTTCGGCTCTATTAAAGCAAAATTCCTTTCTTCAAAGAACGACTCCATCTCCCTTTCTATGTTCTTCTTAAACTTAATAATCTCTAACTCTTCAGTAATACTACTAAACGGCATCTTTCATCCTCCCTTTCAATGTATAAAAAAAGCCATACGAGACGCCGTATGGTTATAGCCTCCCAACCAAACACTTTCGTTTATTTTGGGAAGCAAAGCAAGAGTACGTATGGTGAATAAAATTTCACTACTACCTACTCTTTTATCTATGATGATGTAATTGTAGAGCAATTTTACTAAAAATCTTCATAACTACACCTGTTTCTAATCGTTTCTAACAGTTCTCGTCCGTTTTTCTGCGAGAATCTTACAGTAAGTATAATACCAAACTATATCTTTGTCAAATGAGGTTTTTTCCTAAAAAGGTAAGCCCAAAAATAAAAACCGAATTAGATCAACTACAGTATGAGTAATTATAGCTGAAGTTAGATCTCTTCTACGCATCAATAATGCCATAGGCAAACCAAAAAGCAAAGACAAGCTAACAGCACCAGAAATAAACCCACCAAGATCTAAATAAAAAGAATTATTTGGCCACCAAAGATCAGGCAAATGTAAAAACACATGGGGCACTATCATTAACACATAAATCCAGCGGTTTTCCCTCTTTCCTTCAGGATGTTTACCTAAAACATGAATTATCATAGTATAAACAAAAAGGCGAAAAGCAACCTCTTCAAAAATCCCCGGTGATAAAGCCACGACAATCACTTCCCAGGAGAACGTGAAACTTGAAGCACTTGCTCCCCCTAAAAATAAGTTAATTATACCTAAAACTACACCTACTACTGCTCCAAGTAAAACGCTGATAAAAATAGGACGCTTAAGAAGTTTAACTTGTCCTTCTGCTATTTCTAAAACTCTCGTAGCTGCTAGAAAAGTAAGAATAGTCACTACACCTGAAAACGGCATAGCAATTCCAGCTAATACTCCTAAGATAATTCCTAAGACAACTAGTTTTTTGGCAGGTAATTTGTGTTTCCATAAAATAAAGAGAGCAAAACCTCCCACAAATAAAGAAGCTAATAGCCAGCCACGGCTCCCTGGCGATAGATCTGCTATTGGTGGAATTACTAAGTTAACTACAAAAACAATTAGAAAAAGTAGAAACATTTTTTTCATCTTCGCAAGATCAGATGCTGCGTTAGTCATCAAACTATCCTCCAGAACTTTAGACATACAAGATCACCTTACTAAACCTACATTGTATTGTCAAGTTTTTCCACTAAACTTCAATTAAAGCTTAATACACTCTCCATGCCCTGTCGCGATCAATTCAGGACTTATTGTTAAAAGTTCTTCTTGAAGCTTCAATCTTAGCTTTGTATTAGGTATTTGCTGCTCACTAATGTTCTTAACTTCATTAAGCTCCCGGGCAGTTATTGCAGAGCATATGATTTTCGCCTTAGGATAACGTGTTAAAATCTGACCTAAACCACCACATTCATCAGATTCAAAATGACTAACAAAAATATATTTAAGCGGTTTATCACCTAAAACTTCTTCGATCTTGGGCAGTAATGTCTTTGCTTGCTGAAAATTTCCTGTATGAACTAAAAGAGGCTCGTTGCCGGGCAAAAGATACTGATTAAACGTAAGGTTAATGGTTTTATTATAGCTAGCTGATTGCAATAGATCGTGATAGATTTTGTGCATTCTTATTCCCCTTCTCAGCATTTAACATCTGAATATTAATTAGTAACTCTATTACTAATGATAGGTTAAATCATCGCAATTCGCAAACACTTTTTATGATTTTGCTTTAGTATTAGCAAATTTCCCCTAAATCTTCATACAAAGTTTAACAAATCTTTGTATTAGTTTTTTAAATATGTGATAGAATTAGCTAGGAACTCAAAAAAATATCAAGGAGGAGGTTACTATGAGAATTTTAAAAGACTCAATCAAAACAAGCGTCCAAGATCAAAAAGATCTGATTAGACTTGTGGAAGAAATTATTGAGAATGTACGTAACAAAGGAGATGAAGCCTTAATTCATCTCAACACAAAGTTCGAAGGTAATGATAGATCCGCGCTAAGAGTATCTAGAGAAGAAATCGATGCTGCCTATGACGAAGTGGATCCTAAATTAATGGAAGCGTTGAAACTATCTCATAGAAACCTCAAA
>DUPA01000225.1 GCA_012838515.1 Natronincola sp.
GAACTTGCTAAAATACCCAAAATTGCAGTTTCATATAGTCCGAATTGCGTATAAGGGCCTTCAATTCGCATCACAGTTTCTTTAGCATCAAAAGATGAGCCTTCAGGTAAACTCCACACTTTAAGACCAACATCGTCAAGTAGATTTTTGGTTTCTTCAACTCCGACAAATACACCCGGCCTACGCCCGAAGATTTCCGCAGTCACAATAGTATCTTCCATATTTCATTTATTCAAAATCTCTTTAGTTTTAATAAAATAAATATCTGTAGTCAAGCCCTCTTTGATTTCAGCATGGGTTGCGGAAAATAGTCTTTCCTTAATTACGGTGAAATCTGTTACCTCTTGTACTGTGTTAATTTGTTTAACCATGCTTTAGCTCCTCTCGTGCTCCAACTCATCTTTATATAAGTAATGGTAAAAACGTTTTGTAAATTCTACTTTCTTCAAGTAACTACGCGTTTCTTGATATGGTATGGCTATCCTTGATTCAAATGTGGCATCCCAAACAAACCAATCCACCCATTGATGAACAATGGTGGGACCGGCATTATAAGCCGCTAAGGCCGCATGTTCAGTGGGAAATTCCCCCATAAGTTTTGCCAAATAATATACTCCGTAATTTATGTTGATCTCAGGTTCCTTTAAATCATCCGGCTTAAAGCGTTTACGATTTTGATCAGCCACCCACCGCCCCGTATCGGGCATGATTTGCATGAGCCCCACAGCACCCTTCGGTGATATGGCCTCAGGATTATAGTCGCTTTCCACTTTGATTAAAGCAGCAACTAGTAAGGGATCAACGTCATAATTGTTTCCAACTTCCACAATTAAGTCTAAATAATCAATGGGGAAGAAATATTGTAAGGTAGGTTTTAAAACATAAACAACCAACAAAAGTATGATAACCGCAATAAAAAACAGTCGTTTCAAAGGTCTCATCCTCCTAATCAAATAGATGGGGAGCTTCAGACCGACTCCATTCTCGCAACATATTAATTAGAATCGAAGATTATTCTAGTGCTGAAGATCTTTCCACAAACTGTCTATTTGTTCCCAAGTTTCCCTTATGGTACCGTTATTATAAATCACTTCGTCAGCCAACTCCACTTTATGGTCTAGAGGTAATTGGCTCGCAATCATTTGCTTTGCCTCGGAAAGCGAGATATTCGCTCGCTTAACCAATCTTTCCAGTTGAATCTCGGGTTTAACGTAAACAACCCAAACCCGATCAATCCATTCATTCCAACCGACCTCATATAACAGGGGAATTTCGGCAAAAACGATTTTACCTTTTTGTTCAGCTTCGTATGCATCGGATTTTATTAGCTTTAAAACTATAGGGTGAATAATCCTCTCCAAAAGAATGCGCTTTTCTTGATCGGCAAAGATTATTTTCGCCAGCAGTTGTCTATTCAGTGTAAGATCGTCCTGAACCACCATGGGAAATACGTCGGCCACTTCCTTCCACCCCAAACCCCGGGGCTCAACTGCCTTCTTAGCATATGCGTCGGCATCAAGAACGACCGCACCGAGATCGCGTAACCGATTTGACACTAAAGTTTTTCCGCTGGCTATTCCTCCCGTAATACCTATCATACTTTACTCCTTTTGACAAATTGGGCAAAAATGACTAGTTCTTCCCGCCACTTTCTTATGCTCTATATTAGTTCCGCATGTGGGACACTTTTCACCTTTTCTTCCGTAAATCTGTAATCTATTTTGGAATGAACCTTCTTGACCATAACCTGTGCGATAATCTCTTAAAGTCGTGCCCTGATTGTCAATGGCATCTTTTAAAACGGTTTGAATTGCCCCATGAAGACGGGTAATCTCTGCTTTTTTTAAAGAGTTGGCAGGACGCTCCGGGTGGATGCCGGACATAAACAAACTTTCATCAACGTAAATGTTGCCCAATCCCGCAATCAAGCTTTGATTTAATAAAACCGA
Source organism: Natronincola sp. (assembly GCA_012838515.1). Taxonomy (GTDB): domain Bacteria; phylum Bacillota; class Limnochordia; order Darwinibacteriales; family Darwinibacteriaceae; genus DUPA01. The sequence goes on from DUPA01000225.1 coordinate 1,950, forward strand.
TTTAATTTTAGTGCTTCGTTTATGCACAAAATCGCTTAAAACTTCAGGAGAAAACTCCTTGGAGAGGGGTTCAATCCCTAAGTTAAATAGTCCCTTTACTTGTTCGTAGTTCCCCTTTGATACAAGATCAATGGTGGCAAACTTACGAACATCCTCAAATCGCAACTCATCGCCCGTCTCAAAGCCAAAGATTACGGAAGTATGCTTAGCTAAAGGTATGCTTTGATCTGAATAATAAGTCAAGCGACCTGTCATGCGCAAATGGATTACTAACTCACGATTATCTTTCAAACTAAAAATCAAATACTTTCCGCTTCTTTTTATTTGTGAAAATTCATTTCCGATTAAAGCAGACTTAAAATCCGCGGAGGAAATGTGTTGCAAAATTCGTTCGTAATTAACTTGCACAGTAATTATGGGTTTATTTAAAACCACAGGCAAAAGTGAACGCCTTACGGTTTCGACTTCCGGTAATTCAGGCATATTTCTACTCCTTAAATTCAAAGGCCTGCATATCTCTCCAATTTAATCCGTGGACAACTTCTACTAATAGAGGCACGTCCAGCGAAACAACATTTTCCATCTCTTTTCTAATTATCTCCGCCGCCGTCTCTATTTCCTTCTCAGGCACCTCAAAAACTAGTTCGTCATGCACTTGTAATAATAGTTTAGTGGTTAAGTCGGCTTTTTTCAACGCTTTATCAACATTTAGCATGGCAAGTTTAATTATATCCGCTGCGCTACCCTGTATCGGTGAGTTCATGGCTGTTCGGGCAGCGAAGTTACGTGCAGCATAATTTCTGCTTTTTAGACCCGGTAAATAGCGTCTCCGCTTAAAGAGGGTTTCCACATAACCCTTTTCCGTACCCATCTCCACAGATCGGTCTAAATAGGTCTTCACGCCGGGATAACGATGGAAATATGAATCAATGTACTCTTGTGCTTGGGTCCTGGTTAAATTGATTCCCTTAGCCAAACCAAAACTGCTTATTCCGTAAACAATCCCAAAATTAATGGCTTTAGCGGCATTACGATCTTCAGAAGAAACATCATCAATATTTTTACCAAATACTTCTGCCGCTGTTTGGGCATGAATATCTTGTCCACTACGGAAAGCCTTTAATAACGTTTCATCTTGAGATAAATGGGCCAAGAGCCTAAGTTCAATCTGTGAGTAGTCGGCACCTAGCAAAACATGATTAGAAGATGCCACAAATGCTTCGCGAATTCTTCTGCCTTCCGCTGTACGCACCGGAATGTTCTGCAAGTTTGGATGTGTACTGCTCAGTCTGCCTGTGGCCGTAACCGTTTGGTTGAAGGTGGTATGAATCCTTTTAGTTTTTGGTGAAATTAATTCTCCCAATGCGTCGGCGTAGGTTGATTTCAATTTAGCCACTTGGCGAAACTCCAACACATTTTGAACTATTTTATGGTGACTTAATTCTTCCAAAACATCGGCACTTGTGGAAGGGCCTGTCTTGGTTCTTTTTAGAACGGGAAGCCCCAATTTATCAAAAAGAATTACGCCCAATTGTTTTGGAGAGTTAATATTGAATTCTTCTTCCGCTTCTTGATAGATTTCTTCTGTTAATTTAGCCAGAGTTTCTTCTAAGTCTCGGGAAATTTCTTGAAGTTTTTCAGGATCAACTACAATCCCATTATATTCCATCATAGCGAGTAGAGGAATTAAAGGCAACTCAATATCTTCATAAAGCGATAACAGATCGTCTTTTTCTAAACTTTTTTGCACCTTAGGTGCTATGGTTTGTAACAAACGCAAGAAAGCCACTTCGTATTCGAGCTCTGATTCGTTTAAGGTTGTTGACGCCTCTTCAAAGTGGGAGGCAATGGCTGCAAAGTCCCAGAGTTGTTCCGGATTGAGGCAATAAAGTGCAACTTCTAAATCAAAAAATACACTTACCTCTTCTTTTGCACTACCCAAAAGGTGTAAAATTACTTTACCATTATGACAATAAAGCTTTTTAGAAGCTAGAGCTTCTCTTAGTGCTCTTTGGTTATGATCAACTTCATCGTTGGTTAAAACCCAAAGATTATCGTCAAAAGCCATAAGCAGACTTTTATGCAAATCGGAAGCACTTGAGTAAACTTCGGATGCCTTATTTAGTTGAGACCAGAAAGTATCGGGGTCTGTTGAAAACTGTCCGTAAGAAAGATCCCAGCTTTCGGTGTATTTAGTTTTATCACCGGAAATCTCGGGCAAACGATCTAGTAAGGTTTTGAATCCCAAGTGTTGAAAAAGCTCGTGCACATCGCCATAATTAACCTCCGCTTGCTTGTTTAAGTCTACCTCAATTGCGACGTCCCGCTTGATTGTGGCCAGATCGCGACTTAAATAGGCCTGGTCTTTAAATTCAACCAAGCGCTCTTTTAACTTTCCTTTAAGCTCGGAAATATGCTCATAGACGCCATCAATATTTTCATAACTGGCAAGGAGTTTTAGGGCAGTTTTTTCTCCAACACCGGGCACACCGGGAATATTATCGGAACTATCACCCATGAGTCCCTTTAATTCAAGCACTTGCCCGGGTGTTACTCCATATTCCTTTAAAAGAGTTTCTTCATTTATTGATTCCGTTTCAGTGATTCCCCTCTTAGTAAACAAAACAGTGGTTTGATCTGAAACTAATTGAAAAGCGTCTCTATCGCCTGTGACGATGCATACTTCAAAACCTTCTGCTTCACCTTGTTTACTGATGGTGCCGATTAAATCGTCAGCTTCATAACCTTGCTTTTCCACATGGGCGATATCCAGAACATCAAGCACTTTCTTCATAAGGGGGATTTGCGGTCTTAAGTCGTCAGGCATACCCTTGCGATTTGCCTTATATTCATCGTATTTTTCGTGCCTAAAGGTGGGTCCGGACATATCAAAAGTAACCAAGATTTGATCCGGATCGTAATCTTCTCGCAGACGAAACAGCATCATGGTCAAACCGTATACGGCATTTGTAGGATCGCCGCTTGCATTTGTCAGGGGCGGCAGGGCATAAAAGGCCCTATTAATTAAACTGTTCCCGTCGATAAGAAACAAACGTTTTTTCACAAAAAGTACCCCCTTCTCTATCTAAAGCCTATTCAACACTGAAGTGTAAAAACCTGCCTTAACTGGGTAAAGCCCCCCTAACTGGAGACCATTACATAGAGGGCATCCCTTGCTATTATCGAATCAAAGAGTGTAGAATAAATTTAGCTTAATAGAAAAGGAGTAATTTTATGCGACTCAGATCATTTAAAAACTCAGCTTTAGTCATAATACTTCTCTTTGCTTTTATATTCAATGCCACACCAAGCCGAGCTTCTTTTGATGATATTGAAAATAATTGGGCAGAAGAATCCATCTTATCCTTGGAAGAGCAGGGTCTTTTCGTTGACCTTTGGAGTGATGAATTTCTTCCCCATGGTTCAATAACCCATGCCACTGCCTTAGACTTGGTTACTAGAGCATTTGATCTAACGGAGGAAGAAAGGGAAGCATTAAATGACTGGCTGAGTGATCTTTTAGTAGGTCACGATGAAGGAATTACACGGGGTGAATTTGCGGCCTTGGTGGCGAATCCTTTAGGTCTGGGAACAAAAAGCGATGCGCCTAAGATGAGTTATCCAACTTTTGCAGATTTAAGAGCTGATTATCCCGGATTTTTAGCAATTGAATTCTTACAGCAGCTTAAACTGTTTCCCAGTCATATGTTAGGACGTTTTGAACCTTATCGTTTAATAACCAGAAGTGAAATGGCCCATATTCTAGACCATGCCTTGCAATATGAACAAATTGAGGGCGTAGTATCTGAATTTGATCATGATGAAAAAATGGTACTACAAATTGACGAAGAAGAAACCGAAATAAAACTTGCTACTGATACCATGTACATGACTGACCTTGACATAATCAGCGAAGAAGTGGCGAAGGAATCCTTAATAACAAAGGGTGACCGTGTTAAAGCACTCACTAAAGATCAGACTGCCTTAGTGATTAATTTGGAAAAGGAAAATGCAAGCCTTGCCTTACTTCGCGGCTTTAACAAATTGGGTCAAGCTGTGGCTGACGTCCTCACGCCCGCGCAAGTATCCGCCCTTATTTCAGGAGACTGGGAACAATTAGGCGAGGAAGTTCGCTATGAGGTTTATCAAGAATTAGTTGAACGGGGTTTGAATCCTTGGGAAGCGGAAGCATTGATGAAACAAGAATGGTCTTCATTGCAAAACATGGTTGAAGATCGTTTAACCCAAGAGGCAGCCGATTATCTACAAGTTGCTCCGGAGCTAATTGATGCCGCGGTTAGACAAGAATGGTCTAAGCTATTAGAATATGCCCAAGTTGAGCTCGCGCAACGTTTGCTCACCAGTGAATGGTTAAATGGAATCATTCCCAACTAAGCATATTAGTATCGGTCCATTCCAATCTTAATTGATCATGGGGATAACTAACCCGCAATTTACTTGCAGGAAGATAAAAGTTGCCCCAAAAGCTTAATACTTCGATTTTTTCAGGAATTAGATTGCGACTTATATTTTCAGAGTTAATATAAATTTCACCACAATGAATCAAAGCCTTGCCCAAGTATTCTTCTCCCGCATAGACATGAGGACTGTGTAGTGTTAAGAAGCCTTGGGCTTTGCTATACCTAAAACCGGTTAGCTGCTCATAGATGGATAGGGGTAGAAAATACTGTTCACCCCATTTTTTTAGATCCGTGAAATATTCTAATTTTGGATCTAAAATAAAATCGAAGGGCAAATAGTATGTGTCATCAACCTCCACAGCGTTGAGATCTATTTCGGTTCCATCAAGTTTTAGGGATAAGGCCCACGCCATTGGCGAAGGTCTTGCAGTCGGTGTATCAATTAATTCGTTAATGATCGGCCAAAACACCCCGTTCCAGCCTTTGTGTTCAAGTTCAATTAAAAGTTGCTCGTGACTTGTGTCACGGTTGTATAAATCAGGATAAACTGTAATAGTTTTGGTATGCAAGAGTGGATCTTCGAGTAAAAGGACAGTTTGATAAATTATCTCAACGGGAGTCCCCACTTTAACTAAAGAACTTAGCTTCTCCACGTCTTCGTTTCGCATACGTATACAACCTGCAGAAGCCGCCTTTCCAATTGACTGAGGTACATTTGTGCCATGAATTCCATAACCGGGCATATCCAAACCCAACCAGCGAGATCCCACTGGGTTATCAGGTCCCGGAGGAATTGGCTCGAGGCCGTACTCCGCCATTTTTGGTGGGTAGTAAGTTGGATCTACTACGTTATTAATTATTCTGGTGGGTCCCAAAACTGAAGGTTTTAACTCACTACCTACGCCGATGGGAAAACTTTTGACCTGTACACCGTATTCATAAAGATATAAAGTAAACGCGGGAACATTGATTACTATTTTAGTTTCTCCCTGGGCAATTGCAGTAAATAGATTCATTATTACAAGTAGGCTAAAAATGATTACTGAATATTTTTTACCCATTTAAAATATCTCCTCCTCCATTCCTTGTAAGTATGTGAAACGGAGAAGGAGATTATGCTTTGATTACTCCACTAGCAATAATTAACTGCAGCGACTAAAACCGCAGTCTAGGCAGGTTGAACAACCACTTTCTTCCACCATGTTGCCACTGCACTCCGGACAAATTTCGCCCTTAAAAACAGAGCTTTCAGAGGTCGTCTCAGATGCCGAATCGTTAGCGATTGGAGGATTCATGGGCCTATCGTTGTTTGTATTTTCTTGTTGCTTAATATATTCATCAAGAACTTGGGCTATTGCATCGGGGCAAGAAAGCACTTGTTTTCCATCTTGCCAAATGGGATGAGGACAACGAATTCCCTTGAGCTGTTTTACCACCTGCTCAGGTTGCACTCCGGAGCGTAAAGAAAGGGAAATTAATCTGGCAGTAGCTTCAGAGAAAGCGCCTGCGCAGCCCCCAGCCTTACCTATAGTTGTAAACACTTCGCAAATCCCTTGTTCATCGGCGTTAATAGTTACATATAATGTACCGCAACCCGTCTTGATGCGAATGGTCTGACCCGTTGTTACAGCCGGTCGCTTTCTTGGAGAAGAAGATGCTTCGTCTTTATCCTTTTCGGTGGCGTCTTGCTTGTGTCCAACAGTTAGTACCTCACCTTCCCTGGAACCGGCTCGATAAACGGTAACGCCTTTGCAACCTAAATCGTAAGCGAGTTCATAAACCTCTTTAATATCTTCTTTTGTTGCTTCTTTGGGAAAATTCACGGTTTTGCTCACCGCATTGTCCACAAACTCCTGAAAAGCGGCTTGCATGCGTATATGCCATTCGGGCGTCACTTCATAAGCGGTGACAAAAATGTCCCTAAGTGCTGAAGGTATCTGTTCAAGATCTCGAACATTACCCGTCGCGGCAACTTTTTCTACGAGATCATCTGCATACAAACCTTCTTCTCGCAAGATTTCTTCGAATTGGGCATTAACTTCAATTAAGCGGTCGTCATCCATGACGTTACGCGTAAATGCTAAGGCAAAGATGGGCTCAATTCCACTGGAGCAACCGGCGATGATTGAGATGGTTCCCGTGGGAGCAATGGTGGTGACGGTGGAGTTTCGCATGGGTTTTCCTGTTTTCTCAAAGATACTTCCTTTATAATTAGGGAAAGAACCACGTTCTTCGCCTAGTTGAACAGAAGCGGCATGTCCCTTAGTTTGAATAAACCTCATGATCTCTCGACCTAGCTCCACACCCTCCTCGCTATTATAAGCAATGCCTAAGCGCATCAAAAGATCAGAAAAGCCCATTACACCCAAACCAATTTTTCTATTAGCTTTGGTCATCTCTTCTATTGCCGGAATGGGGTATTTATTCACATCTATGACATTGTCTAAGAAACGAACCGATATCTCCACAACTTCCTGTAGGCGATCCCAATTTACGACCCACTCAGTCCCTTTACGTTTGGCCATGGTTGATAAGTTAATCGAACCTAAATTACAACTTTCGTTGGCCAAAAGTGGTTGCTCACCACATGGGTTTGTGGCTTCGATCTCTCCGACAAGTGGCGTTGGATTTGCCCGATTCATACGATCTAAAAAGACTATACCGGGCTCACCATTTTTCCAGGCCATCTCCACTATTAGTTCAAAGACTTCCCGGGCATTCAATTCTTTAACGGTTTCACCTGAACGGGGATTAATAAGTGCATAATTTTTATTGGAGTTTACCGCCTCCATGAAGTCTTCAGTAATCCCCACCGAAATATTAAAGTTAGTAATCTGAGAGGTATCTTCTTTACTTTGAATAAATTCAATTATATCAGGATGATCAACTCTCAAAATTCCCATGTTGGCACCGCGCCGTGTACCGCCTTGTTTAATGGCGTCTGTTGCGGCGTTATAACATTTCATAAACGATACGGGTCCACTGGCCACCCCACCTGTGCTACTTACCACGTCTGAATTGGGACGAAGGCGAGAAAAGCTAAAACCGGTTCCCCCACCTGATTTTTGAATAAGAGCGGTGTTCTTTAGCGTTTCGAAAATACCCTCCATGGAATCTTCAATTGGTAGCACAAAGCAAGCTGCTAATTGTTGCAAATCCCTACCCGCGTTCATTAACGTGGGGCTGTTCGGTAGAAATTCAAGGTTATTCATTATTTCGAAGAATTTTTCTTCCCATGTCGGATCCGTTTCATGCTGGGCAATATTTTTAGCTACTCTGCGTAGCATATCCTCCGGTGTTTCAACAAGTTTGTTATCGATTTTTGCGAGATAACGACGTTCTAGAACGGTACGAGCGTTATTAGATAGTTGCACAAAGACTTCCCCCTTAAACATATACTAAGTATTGTATTATTGCTTTACAATTATACTACATGTGGTATGGTTTGGCAATAAAAAAATCTGAGTATCTTTAGGATACTCAGATTAAGCTCTTGTACTTAATTTGCTTTTGCCATATTCTCTTCTTTTGCACATTGTGCACACAGACCGTAAAACTCCAAGCGGTGGCCTCTGATCTTAAAGTCACCCATCTGCTCGGCTTTTTGTTCTAATTCATCCATGGCTGACATATGAATATCTTCAATAATATCACATTTTTCACATACAAAATGGTAATGTTGATGAGCATTCGCGTCAAAACGAGAATGGGTACTTCCGAAACAGAGTTCTTGAATTTCTCCGTGTTCACTTAGGGTTTTAAGATTACGATATATTGTTCCTAAACTCACATGGGGCATCTGTTTGCGAACTTCTTGGTATACCCAATCGGCCGTGGGATGGCACGTTGTATTGCGAAGAACGTCTAAAATAACCTCACGTTGTTTAGTTTTTCGAACAAAGCCTTTTGGTTTCACTCCATCATCCCCCCATCCTATTGCGAAGTCTTACTATTAGTTTACCATTTTACTAAGTAAAGTCAAGGCAAAAAAGCCTTGCAAATCGGCTATCTTCGTGTTAGAATTACTTATGTTACATGCACTTAAACACGCCGAAGTGGTGGAATTGGCATACACGTACGACTCAAAATCGTATGGGCTTCGCCCGTGAGGGTTCGAGTCCCTCCTTCGGCACCATAGTAAATTATACCCCAGTTTAGCTGGGGTTTTGTTTATTTTCGAGAGAAATTGACCATCAATTGACCATATCCAAAAAATGGAAAAACTTTAGTCCTAAAATATTTGAAGATAAATCCCTCTGTACATAAAAAAATGGCTAGGTGGCTTTGAAGCACACCTAACCGTTTCTTAAACATTTTATATCTCCATCACATCTCCCAACAATTGTGCAGCCTTATCCTGCATTGTAGGCGTGACATGAGAATACCTGTTGAGTGTCATACTAATATCCGAATGCCCTAGACGCTCTTGAACTATCTTAGGATTAACTTCTTGACTCAAGAGCAGTGTAGCGCAGGTGTGACGGAGATCATGGAATCGGATTTTCTTCACTCCCGCTTCCTCTATTAACTTCGCAAAACTTCTCTGTCCAAAATTATTAATTTGTAGCGGATCGCCATTTTCTTTAGTAAAGACAAAATCTTGATCAACATACCCGTCGCCTAAACTTAACTTTAATTCGTTCTGTTTTATTCGATGTTTTTTAAGCAAACCTGAAGTTTGCGCTGAAATTGCCACTGCTCTGCTTCTTCCTACTTTAGGTGGACCTAAGATTGGCTCGGGACTTGCCCTGAGTAAAGTGCGTTTTACCGCAAGCCTCCTAGCTACTAAATCTACATCTTCCCATTTTAATCCGCAAATTTCACCCTTGCGCATCCCAGTTTCAATTGCTAAGGTGTAAAGCGTTTCTTCTTGAATACCCGCTTCTCTTGCTGCTAAAAGGAATTTTCGGACCTCTACCTCATCCCATACGTTCATTTCTAAATTCCTGTTTGCCACCGGTTTTTCTACTACGAGTTCCGCAGGATTAATGTTAAGGAGTCTTTCATTTACAACGGCTACTTTTAAAGCCTGATGTAAAATATTGTGGTGTTGGTGCAAGGTGGAAGAAGATAAGGAAGAAGTATTGTAATAGTGTTGAATATGACCAGCACTTAGCTTTTGTAGGGGGATTTTATCAAAAGCTGGAATTAGGTGTCTTCGCACTACACTTTCATAGGTTTCAATAGTTCTAAGCCTTTTCTTCCTGCTATTTTTTACATACACATCAATCCATCTTTGTAGCCATTCGCCGGTAGTAAGCATCGAGGGTTCAATATATTCTCCCTTATTGTACTGGTTTAGCAGTTCCGCAAGTTTTGCCTCCGCTTCAGGCTTTGTGCCTCGGACGGTAATTGTTTTTTGGTTTACTTTGCTCTTACCTGTCTTTGGATCAACTTTTCTTCCTAACGTTAAAGTAATTGTCCACGATGACTTTGACCGTTTCCTCAAATATCCTCTCATGTTTTAGCTCCTTTCATCAAAATATTCTCCCTGAGACACCTGATGAATCCAATCCAAAAGTGCCTTTCTGGGAATTCTTATACTTCTTCCGATTCTAATCACCGGAAATTCATTCTGCCTGCAAAGCTCATAGGCACTAGAACGACCAATTCGTAAAACCTCAGCCATCTCTTCAACTGTTAGCAGCGTTAACTCTTTACTTTCCATCTGTATCCTCCTTTGGCAAATAGAGGTTAAGCCACTGACAAAACACCAAAGAGACGTACCAAATTGAACTTTGGAGGTATGTCATATTAGCGTTACATCGGAGTAATAGCAACCCTATTTACCTAACTATTTGCACTTAATAACACAAAATAAGTGCTCTCACTATAAGCCACAGGAGGCGACCAATTCGGACGGTCTAAAGATAAAAAATGCCTCCTATTATCCAAAGGACAATAAGAGGCTATTTGGCAACTTAGTTACAACTCAGTTATTTGATTTCGAGTCAAAATGATAATATTTTCAATGGATTAAATTATTATTTATAAGTTTTAGCATTCGGATTTTTTGGTGGAATAGCATCTTTAAAAATCGGATCCAATTGTTTCATAGCAGCTTCTCCGAGTGCCATTCTAGTTGTAAATCCTAACAAAAGTCGGCTCATTCTTTCCGAAGAGCTAAGTTTTGATTTGCCTTTAGCAACAAATTTTACGCCACAGTAATTGCAGAACAAACTGTCGCCAGCAATAACTTTTTTGCATTTTGGACACTTCATAACTGGACCTCCTTAAATTTTTGGCCATAGCTTATTATATTTCCAATTCTTTTTTTGCTTTTTTTAAGGTGTTCTCCATTAGAGATATTATATTTTTATAATTATCCATATCATATTGGATGCGACCTACTGTTAAAGTCTTACCATATCTAAGAGGGGTTTGAAAAAAACCTTGAACATTCTCCACAAAATAGTTAGCCAATAAAGAGCGAATGTGTTTGATTGTCTCTCGATTTGAATTTTCTAAAACTCTGAGTTTAACTGCAACGTGATTGTCTTCGATCTGCAAATATAATTTTGAAATTGGCCCTGGACCTATACCCATATTTTCAAGTTCCACATCCGATAGGACTGACCACCAAAGAACCCACACGCCTCCCCTTTTATTGTTTACATAGTGCCATCCATAGTCGTTTTTGTTTCCAAAAGTTTTTACTATTCCACTATTAATTAAATGGGTGAAAAATCCACCGTAAACGTGGCTATATTTTGAGCGCCAATTCTCAATATCAAAATCTGACTTAAAAGCATTTGCATCTTCGTCTATATACTTTAAGTATTCTGCGTAGTGATTATAAATAAGATTTTCACTCGGGTATTTAGCGAATATCTTTAACAAATCAGCTCTTGTAATATTAACTATATTTTCTTCTGGGTGGTCTTGCTCTACAATTTTATAATAAACACAGAAAATTTTATCCTTAGGCACTCCCTCTTCAATTAACGTTTTCCTGTAGCGATTAATCTGGTCATTAGATTGACTCCCAAAAGTTTTGTCCTCAATGATTATAAAACTCCCGTCATTTAATTCTACAAGAACATCTATGTTTTTATATTGTTTTTTTATATCCTTAACAACAAGACTGTTATAATCTTCACGTTCAAGCATTATGCCTAATAATTCCTTAGCGCAATTGTTAAGGGCTTTATCTGTTTTCATAAATTTTTCAAAAGCGAACGAAAGTAAATAGCAGATAAAGGCATCTTGAGAAAGTTCACTAGTAGCATAATAAAACAGATTATTTTTCAAAACCTTTCACCCCTTTAACTCTACCTATTAAAAAGCAAGAGATATGCGGCACCTGCTGATAATATATTAGGTCCTTCAACCCGACCAATGCAATTTCCGTAATGTACCCGCCAGCTATCGTATACTTTACCATCTTTATCTACGCGCCCAATGCAATTTCCGTAATGTACCCGCCCGCTATCGTATATTTTACCATCTTTATCCACGCGGCCGATGCATTTTCCATAATGCATCCGCTCGTTATCATATACTTTACCATCTTTATCCACGCAGCCAATGCATTTTCCATAATGCAGCCGCTCGTTATCATATACTTTACCATTTTTATCCACGCGGCCAATTGCGTTTCCTCCATAAGCATGGTTGAAAAACTTTGTCATTTGCACACTCCCTCCAAGTATTAATATTTTATTCTTGTTTTATAGCAAAAAACCTGCTTATTTATACATAAAGTGGTAAAAACTATTTAACAGCCAAACTATTTATTTTTAGTCATAAATTTCAGACTAACCAGTTCGACATCTCAACTACTAATAGAGCTTTAATGGTCGATGTAAGAAAGTATACCGCTCACGATTTGGAGAACGACTGGAATATATGCTCTCTTCTAGTACTCTAGAAGCTTCTATTTCAAGATTAATAATTTCTGTTAATCCCTCCAGTTCACTTTCAGTAGGTTGAAAACTATCCCACGAAGCCATAAAATCAAAATGGGCACCATGCCTAAAAAGCCTCCCAGCTAAAGAACCACTTTTTGATTTGCCTATTAAAATACCATATCTTAAATAAGGATGGACATTTTTGTGAGTAAAGGCTTTTTGACTATAAGTAATGGCATCGTGGGTAGTAGCATTGTCTAGTTTTAACTCAACTATCACTCTTGGTTTCCAAATACCATCATCTACGGTTTCTGTAATGACTAGATCAGTTTCATAGCCCATATGCCGCAAATCATGATTCCCTTGTTCACTATACCCCATTACTTCTAAAGCATAAGGAATCCGTTCAAAAGCTTTAACAGCAAGTTTCTTGTCATGAGCTATGCTTGCACTTAAATATTTTTGTACTATTAAAGTCCATTCTCGTTCTGTCATAGCGCACCTCGATCTTTAAATTAATAAAGTATGTTTACTCCATTAATTCATTTCTCGGAAGTGCGCTGCTAACCCTTCATTTAATAAAGAACTATTCCACCTTAACAAAAGCATCATTAAACCCAGCTTGCTTCACCCTAACCAAAAGCTTTTCCGCATTATCTTTAGAACGAAACGCCCCTAATTGTATCCGGTAAAGTTTCTCACCTAAAAGTAACACTTTCAGGTCTTCTCTAAAAGAATTCATGCTTTTCCCGTATTTCTTAAACCAATGCTCCGGGTCCGCATGATTACTTGCAATCCCCTGCTTATAGCCTTCATTGTGACCTATTACATCTCTCTCGATTAAATAAAACTTCTGGCAGAGATAAGCGCATAGTTCCAAGGCTTCTATATAAGCCCCATGAAAGTATGCAGAATCGTTATTTTCGCAAATTTCAAAGCCAATATGGGTATCATTTGCCAGGCCACCTGCGTGCCAGGCCCTGTGATCCCAAGGAAGCGTTTGGTAGGTGGCTATTTTTCCATTTCCGAGCTTTCCAATAAAGGCATGTACGCAAACCTCCCTACCATCCGGTCTTGCTTGATTCCAATAATTCTTGTAATGATTCTCACCAAGCCTACCATCATCTGGTCCCACGTAGCGTTTAAGGTTAGGGTTATTCACCCCGGTTGAGTGCACCATTATCCCTTCAGGCTTAATCTTTACCCCAGCTTTAAAGCAATCGTTTTTGGTGAGTATTAGTTTATTTAGATCCATCTTTATCACCGCCTGATCTAAGTTGCTTTAAAACAATTGTCAATTTCTCCGGAATCGGCAGACCAATAGCCACAGCATTTTCTAATATGGAAATGCCCTCATTACTTAGATAAAAGAAAATGACGGCAGTACGAATCGCATTACCACCGCCAAGTACCTGACTGTCTATGGTGTGCCCTATGCCCACAAGAGTGAATATGAGCACCTTTTTGACAATACCCCTCGCCC
>DUPA01000226.1 GCA_012838515.1 Natronincola sp.
ATGTTTGCGATTGCCCTTATTTTGATGATACTTTTGCATATTATTGTGCAATACACAAAGACGGGAAAAGCCATGCGGGCCGTTTCCATGGATAAAGAAGCCGCTATGTTAATGGGTATTGATGTTGATAGAATTATTTCGTTCACTTTTGCCATTGGTTCAAGCCTCGCGGCCGCCGGTGGAGTTTTAGTGGGTATGTACTATAATAGGATAGACCCTTACATGGGTGTGATGCCTGGTTTAAAGGCATTTATTGCGGCAGTATTTGGAGGTATCGGTGTAATTCCGGGTGCGGTAATCGGTGGGTTGATCATGGGCGTTGCTGAGAATCTTGTGGTAGCGTTTGGTTCTTCAACTTATCGCGATGCAGTTGCCTTTGCAATATTAATTTTGGTTTTACTTTTTAAGCCTGATGGTTTATTAGGTAAACGTCAGCAGGAGAAGGTGTAGGTGAATAGGATGAATGAACCGCGCAAGCTCGACGGAAAATGGAATATTGTTGTCTTGTTATTAGTCGTCGTGGTCTATGGGGTAATTCAACTGTTAGCCGCTAAGGAAATTTTATTACCATACCACCTGCAAGTAATGGGTCTTATTTGTATTAATATTATGTTGGTAGTGAGTCTTAATTTAATTAATGGTTTTACCGGTCAGTTTTCCCTCGGTCATGCCTCCTTTTTAGCAATTGGAGCCTACTTGTCTGCAGCATTAACCGTGTTTTTGGGCATGAATTTTTATCTTGCTCTTATTATTTCCGGGCTGGCTTCGGGCTTTGTGGGAATCCTAATTGGTTTACCCGCTTTGCGTTTAAGAGGCGATTATTTGGCCATAGCAACTTTGGGATTTGGTGAAATTATTCGAGTGGTGATTTTAAATATACCGGCCGTTGGTGGACCAAGGGGCTTTACGGGAATTCCTAGATACACTACCTTTGGTTTAACCTATATCTTAGCGGTAGTTACGGTTCTGGGTATTAAGAACTTTGTCAATTCTGCACACGGCAGAGCTTGTGTATCAATTCGCGAAGACGAGATTGCAGCGGGATCACTGGGCATTAATATAATTTATTATAAAGTGGCGGCTTTTGCCATTGGTGCCATGGTTGCAGGCGTTGCGGGGGCATTGTTTTCCCATTACATGCAGTATATTTCTCCCGGAACTAATCAAATTGGTTTTCTTCGCTCCATTGATATCTTAATTATGGTTGTCTTGGGCGGATTAGGCAGTCTAACCGGATCGGTTGTTAGTGCAATTTTATTAACACTATTACCCGAACTTCTACGGGGATTTGCCCAGTATCGCATGATTGTTTATTCCATTATTCTCATTGTTATGATGTTGTTTATGCCCTCAGGTTTGTTGGGTGGATTTGAATTGTCTTTTGAGTTTCTAGAAAACTTGATTGGTAAGTTCAAGATAAGAAAGAGAGGTGTTTCAGATGGCACAAGCTAATGGTTTACAGGTTATTGATTTATCGGTACAAATTGGAGGACTAAAGGCTGTTTCCAGTGTCAATTTGGAATTAAATCTTGGGGAATTAGTGGGTTTGATCGGACCTAACGGAGCCGGAAAAACCACTGTGTTTAATGCGCTGACCGGTTTTTGCCACCCCACTGCCGGGCAAGTTTTCTTTAAAGAACAAGATTTAACGAATAAACCTCCGCATGTTGTTGCTCAGCATAATTTGGCTCGAACATTTCAAAATATAAGATTATTTAAGGATCTATCTGTTTTAGATAATCTTAAGATTGCCTATCATAAGCATGTTGGTTATTCGTTCTTTAGTGGCATTTTGCGTACTCCGCGATATCATAAACAAGAACAAAAAATAACTCGCATTACCATGGAAATACTTGATATTGTTGGTCTAGCTGAGCGTGCTTACGAAAAAGCAGGCAACCTTTCCTATGGCGAACAGCGCAAGCTAGAAATAGCAAGGGCGTTAGTTATGGAGCCGAGCTTGCTTTTGCTAGATGAGCCGGCAGCAGGTATGAATCCTAATGAAACGGAAGAATTAATTGATTTGATTCGGCAAATCAGAAAAGATTTCGAACTAACAGTATTTTTAATTGAACATGACATGAATTTAGTAATGAATTTATGCGAAAGACTTTATGTACTAGATTATGGTGTTTTGATTGCAGAAGGGTCCGTGCAAGATGTTAGGAGTAACCGTAAAGTAATCGAAGCCTATTTAGGGGAGGATTCTCCATGGCAATCTTAGAGGTGAGGGATCTCCATGTTTATTATGGGATGATTCATGCTCTAAAGGGAGTTAGCTTTCATATTAAGCAAGGTGAAATCGTAACATTGATCGGAGCTAATGGTGCCGGTAAGTCAACAACTTTACGTGCAATTTCGGGTTTAACACCCAAGTCGCAGGGGGAAATAGTTTTTAAAGGGAAAAGCCTCGATAAAATCCCGGCGCATAAAATCGTAGAGTTAGGTTTAAACCAAGTCCCCGAAGGGCGAAGGGTTTTCCCTCAATTGTCAGTTGAGGATAACTTGGCTTTAGGTGCCTACTTGCGTAAAGACACAGAAGAGATTAGGAAAGACTTAAAACAGGTTTATGATCTTTTCCCTAGACTATGGGAGCGAAAAAAGCAACAGTCCGGAAGTTTAAGCGGTGGTGAGCAACAAATGCTGGCCATGGGGCGTGGTTTAATGGGGCGACCGGAACTTTTACTTTTAGATGAACCTTCTATGGGTTTGGCACCCTTATTGGTAAGGGAAATATTTAATGTTATAAAGGAAATTAACGAACAAGGTACTACTATTTTGTTAGTAGAACAAAACGCTAATCTTTCATTGGATATTTCCAGTAGGGCTTATGTATTTGAAACGGGTAAAGTTGCTCTACAGGGTGATGCAAGGGAATTAGCGGCGGATCCACGAATTCAAGAAGCCTATCTAGGCGTATAATAAACGACTCTCCACTAGGGATGTGGGGGGTCGCTTTTTTATAGGAAATCTTACATAAACAAGGAAAAAAGTCATGGGAGCCGAAATTCATTAAAAAAGGGATCAAGTGGAATTGATTAACTAAAATATAGCAAAGAAGGTGTTATAATGGGTCTTTTTCTTGGTGTTGATG
>DUPA01000227.1 GCA_012838515.1 Natronincola sp.
CGAACAAAGATCGGGTAATTATGGAGGGTATTCCCCATCGAATTTTCGAGGGAATGGCCATAGCCGCTGTTGCAGTTGGTGCCACTAAGGGTTACATATACTTGCGTGCAGAATATCCATACGTAGCAGAAATCTTAAGAAAAGCCTTGGCAGATGCAAAGAAAAACGGCTATTTAGGTTCAAATATTTTAGGTAGTGGATTTGATTTTGATGTCACCCTCTTTATTGGAGCGGGGGCTTATGTTTGCGGTGAAGAAACAGCATTACTCGATTCATTAGAAGGGAAAAGAGGCGAACCTAGACCGAAGCCTCCGTATCCCGGTGTGGAAGGTCTTTGGGGCAAACCTACAGTTGTAAATAATGTGGAGACTTTAGCGAATTTGCCCATGATTATGGTTAATGGGGCAGATTGGTTCCGTACCATGGGTACTGAAAGTTGTCCCGGAACAAAGCTGTTTACACTCAGTGGAAATATTGCTAATCCGGGAGTATATGAATTTCCCGTTGGTACTTTAATTAGAGATTTATATGAAAAGGTCGGTGGAGGTTGCCCCAACGGAAAAGGGCTTTATGCAATTCAAACCGGCGGTGCTTCAGGCAATATTATCTCACCTGCTCTGCTAGATACTCCCATGGATGTGGATTGTTGTGCGGAAGCGGGGGCCACCTTTGGTGCAGGCGATTTGATGTTTATGGATGAAAACTGTTGTTTATTAGATGTGTTGGAAAATTTGCTCGAATTCTTCACCCATGAATCTTGCGGCAAATGCACGCCTTGCAGAGAAGGAAACCCCCATTTATTGGAGATCATTCGAAGATTTAAAGACGGTACCGCGAGAAATGGGGATATGGCTTTGATGTTAGAACTAAGCAATGTAATGGTCGGCGGTAGTCTGTGCGGATTGGGGCAGGCTGCTCCGAATCCAGTTTTATCGGCGGTACGATTTTTTCCGGAGCTCTTTATAACAGGGGACGTTTCTGAAAGGGGTGTTAGCTAATGCATAATGTAATTATTGATGGCCAATCCATCGAAGTTGAAAAAGGTACGACAATACTTAAAGCCTGTGAACAATTGGGAATTGAAATACCCACACTTTGCCATCTAGAACATTTGGCACCGGAAGGTTCTTGCCGTATGTGTGTGGTGGAAGTGGAAGGTGTTCAGAACTTACAGATTTCGTGTGCCACTCCTTGCTGGGATGGTATGGTAGTGACCACCATGAATGATAGAATTCGTACCTTTAGGAGTATGATTGTTGAACTTTTGTTAGCCCATCATGACGTTGATTGCTTTAACTGTTCAGCAGTGGGTGACTGTAAATTATATCAATATGCCATGGAATACGGTGTTGAGGAATCGCGCTTCGATCATATTAAAAAAGTACCTGTGAAAGACGAAAGCAGTGATTTTTTCAATTATGATCCTTCGAAGTGTATTTTATGTCGTAGATGTGTACGCACATGTAATGAACTGCAAAGTAACGGAACTTTGAGTTTGAAAAAAAGAGGCGGCGACACCTTTGTTAGCTTGCCTTTTGATAAACTTTTTAAAGATAGTAACTGTGTTTCTTGTGGCAACTGTGTATCTGTGTGTCCCACCGGTGCCCTTACCACAAAGGCAAGCAAAACATATAGATCTTGGGAAGTGACAAGAACGCGAACCACCTGTTCTTATTGTGGTGTTGGTTGTCAAATGGATCTTTTGGTTAAAAACGATAAGGTTGTTGGTGTAGAACCGGCAGATGGTGCCCCCAATAAAAATTTATTGTGTGTAAAGGGCAAGTTTGCTTATAACTTTATCAATAGTCCGGATAGACTCACAACACCTTTAATTCGCAAAGATGGGGTACTCACTCCCGCTAGTTGGGACGAAGCACTGGACTTTGTTGCTGATAACATTAAGAAGGTTAAAGATGAGAGTGGGCCCGATGCCCTTGCAGGTTTTGCTTCGGGACGGGTATCCAACGAAGATAACTATGTGTTTATGAAAATGATGAGGAGTATTGGCACAAACAATGTAGATCATTGTGCCCGTGTTTGACACGCTCCTACAGTGGCTGGTCTAGCCACTACACTTGGAAGCGGTGCCATGACTAATGCTATTGGTGAGTTATTAGGTGCCGAAGTTATTTTGATTTTTGGTTCAAATCCCACAGAGGCTCATCCTGTAATTGGAGCCCAGATTAGGCAAGCCCGCAAAAGGGGTGCTAAATTAATTGTGGTGGATCCGCGGGTTATTGATTTAGCCCATGAAGCGGAGATCCATCTAAAGGTCAAACCGGGTACCAATGTTGCCCTTTTGAATGCCTTAATGAATGTGATCATAACGGAGGATCTTTTAGATAAGGAATATGTGGAAAATCGTACGGAAGGGTTCGATGAATTATGGTCCGTAGTAAAGGGCTATACACCTGAAAAGGTTGGACCGATTTGTAATTTAGATCCTGAGGATATTAAGGCTGTTGCGAGACTTTATGCGTCGGGGGATCCCGCTTCAATTGTATATTGCTTGGGAGTTACGGAACATTCAACGGGTACAACCGGCGTAATGTCAATTGCTAATTTAGCTTTGCTTTGCGGAAATGTGGGCAAAGTTTCAGGTGGAGTAAATCCCCTGCGGGGTCAGAACAATGTGCAAGGTGCTTGTGATATGGGTGCCATGCCAACCGATTTTTCCGGCTACCAGAAAGTTGCTAACCCTGAGGTGATTGCTAAATTTGAAAAGGCTTGGGGTGTTGAACTATCTAATAAGCCCGGGCTTACTAGCCCACAGGTATTTGATGCCATTGCTGAAGGGGATATTCGTTTCCTCTATATTATGGGTGAAAACCCCATGGTCACTGATCCGAACCTCCATTTTGTAGAAGAAATGCTGAAGAAGGTTGAGTTCCTCGTTGTGCAAGATATTTTCCTCAATGAGACGACTGAGCTTGCCGATGTGGTACTTCCTGCGACGTGCTTTGCGGAAAAAGAGGGTACTTTTACCAACACTGAACGGAGAGTGCAACGAATTCGCAAAGCTGTGAGTGCTCCGGGAGAAAGTCGCCATGATTGGGAGATTGTTTCTCAAGTTATGGAGCGCCTTGGCCTTAAAAACAACTTTACTTCTGCGAAGGAAGTTATGGATGAAGTTGCTTCTTTGACGCCTTCTTACGGAGGATATAGTTATGAAAGACTAGATCGGGAGCAGCCGCAGTGGCCGTGTCCTGACAAAGATCATCCGGGTACGCCTACTTTACACGTGGGTAAATTCGCCCGCGGTGAAAGGGCAATCTTCAAGCCCTCTGAGTATAAGCCATCGGCGGAATTGCCCACAGAAGATTTCCCACTCATCCTTTCCACCGGTCGCATGCTGTATCATTACCATAGTACTACGATGACTGGAAGAACAGAGGGAATTATGAATATTGCCGGCGAGGCTTATGTGGAGATTAGTCCTGAAGATGCCATTAAAGCAGGAATTGCTGATGGCGATCGGGTTAAGGTTTCGTCTCCAAGGGGAGAAATTGAAGCCACCGCACGTGTAACTGAAAAGTTATCGAAGGGTGTAATTTATATGCCAATGCATTGGCCTGATGGTGCAGTCAACTGGCTAACTAGTAGTCATGTTGATCCTATTACACATACGCCTGAGTATAAGGTTTGCGCCGCTAAGGTGGCGAAGGCTTAAGGTGAAAAATGTGCATGATTTTGCAAGTGCAGTAATCCTAGCGGGTGGTAAATCCACCCGTATGGGATTTGATAAGCAGTTATTGAAAATGAATAATCGACCCATTGTTCAGCATTTGATTACTCTTTTAAGTAGCCGTTTTAATGATATTATGATCGCAAGTAGTACTCCTGAGCTCTATGATCATGGAAATGTTAGGGTAATTGAAGACATTTACAAAGACGCGGGACCTTTAGGCGGCATTCATTCGGCATTAGTTAAGGCGAAAAACGATGCCGTGTTTGTGATCGCTTGTGATATGCCCTTTGTGGAAATCTCGTATATCGATTATATGTTGTCTAGATTAAAGGTCGGCAATTACGATGCTTGTTTAACCAGTAGAGGTGATTATCTAGAGACTTTTCATGCTTTTTATTGTCGCTCATCTTTGCCGGTTTTAGAGGATGATTTAGCTAATGGTAAAAATTCTGTTCATCGTTTTGCTCGTAAAATAAACTCTTTAATTATTTCCGAAGATATTGCCCAGACCTACCTACCTGGGTGGAGGGCGTTTATGAATCTTAATACACCTGAAGAATACGAAAGCTTTAAGCAATCGCTTTGATTATTTGGGGGTGCATTATGTGAATTTTATTAAACGGTTTGAAATTACCAGAGTGGAGAATAGTTTTGTCAGAAAAATGGTGGATGAGGTTATTGTGGAGAATACTTTTGATCTTTACCTTAATGGTGTTTTCTCCACTGAATTACTGTGTTTAGCTCGGGACTTAGATGCATTAGTATATGGGTATCTTTTTGCTCTAGGTATTATTAAGATTAAAAGCGATCTGGAGTATCTAGCCATTGGGGAAGATCGCATTGATGTTAGGCTTAAGTCCTTGAATATTACTGCAGACGATCATGTCTTTAGTGGCCCCGTAAAGCCTTTTATCATGCTTGAAGAGCTATTTGCCAAGGTTGAACAGCTTAATACCCAGTCGTCTCTTTTTGAAGCTACAGGCGGAGTGCAATGCGCTGCTTTATGGCATAAGGATGGGCGGCAAATCTTCAAAGAGGATTTGGGAAGGCATAATGCTGTTGATAAGGTTTTAGGCAGGGCTTTACTTGAGGATTGGGATTTTTCAGAGACCTTTCTGTTAACAGCGGGACGGGTGCCGGGTGATTTGATCGCGAAGGCGTTAAAAGTGGGTTTAAGTATTATTGTGTCATGTTCTGCCCCAACTCATAAGGCGATTGAACTTGCTCGAGAACACGGCATAACTTTGTGTGGTTTTGCCCGCGGTAGACGGTTAAATATCTATAGTGTGCCTGAACGTATTTTAGTGTAGAACGCAACTATTTTTTGTATTGACATGGGAAGGTGTCAGGAATATAATTAATTTTGCATGGGCCATTAGCTCAGTTGGTAGAGCACCTGACTCTTAATCAGGTTGTCCCCGGTTCGATCCCGTGATGGCCCACCATACATATTGCCTGCTCAAGACCACTACGGTGGTCTTTTTTGTTGGGTGAAAAAATTAGGTACTAGTAATCTTATTGGGGTCTCGTTGATTCAGTTCGGTATGATTGCCTAGGGTATAATTTAGAAATTAGATATCATCGTTTGGTGGAAGGATTTGTAAAAGCTGAATTGAATTTTCATAGTGGAGGTGCATTATGAAGAAAATTATAACTGCGATTGTTTGCATAGCATTATTATTAACTGGTGCGATTGTGCATGCATCTGGTGTAGATATTGGTTTCGGCAAAGATTACTTTTCTGGTTCAGTAGATGTTTCACTGGCCGATTGGGGGTGCGGATGCTTTTTTGGACTTGATTATAGTTTAACAGTTACATCTGTGGGGCTATCGGGAAATAGCCCCATAAAAAAATCGGTACTCTCGTAATGAGGGTTCCGATTTTTTGTAAGAAAAAAGGTGGCCACAAGACCACCTCTCTTCCGTTATAGTGTATACTATAACTATGCGTATGGACTCTTATTATAACGAATTTTTTGAGTTCGGGCAACAGCAATTTCATTTCAGACTGTGTCAAGTAGTTTCGGGTATTAAATTTGCTCCTAAAGCAAAATTGTCTAAAAACGCTTTGAAATAACGACTTTGAAAAATAATGTAGTCTCTAACACTCTTCGGCCACTTCTCTCCCAGATTGCGTGACCGTATTCTAAAGGGAAGATGAAGCCTAGTCTTCCCAAACTAGGCGCATCAGTTAGTCTTTGCTGTTTTTCCCTAGCCTAAGAACTCGTTTTCCAGGACGACTCGAACCATGCGGTCATCAACTAGGCTCTTAGA
>DUPA01000228.1 GCA_012838515.1 Natronincola sp.
AGGGCGTTAGTAACGCGGACGAGACATAAAAATGCATTAAATGAAGCAAAAAAGTCTCTAAATGAGGCACTTAATACTTTAGAAAAAGGCCTCCCTTTGGATTTAATAGCGGTGGATCTCTACAGTTCTTTGGAGCATTTGGGTGAAATTACAGGAGAAACGGTACGAGAAAATGTCTTGGATCGGATCTTTGAACAATTTTGTATAGGAAAGTAGGGGGGTATATGCCTCAAAGTTATGATGTTATTGTTGTGGGAGCCGGGCATGCCGGTGCAGAGGCTGCTTTAGCCGCGGGAAAAATGGGGCATAGGGTTTTAATCTTAACCCTCAATTTGGATAATGTCGCTCTTTTACCCTGTAATCCAAGTATCGGTGGTTCCGGAAAAGCCACATTGGTTAGGGAAATCGATGCCTTAGGCGGAGAAATGGGAAAGAACTGCGATGCAACACTAATGCAAATGCGAATGTTAAATACAAAAAGGGGACCGGCAGTTCAGGCTTTAAGGGTTCAACTGGATCGTTTGCTTTATCAAGGAAGAATGAAGAAGGTCTTGGAGACAACACCTAATGTTTATTTAAAGGAAGGTTTAGTGACCGATCTGTTAATTAAGGATGGTCGTATTGAAGGTGTGGAGTTAAGGGGTGGAGTAAAAATTCATGCCCCCGTCGTTATTTTGGCTACGGGAACTTATTTACGCTCGGTAATTCATATTGGCGAGTTACAGTATGAATCAGGACCGCAAAGTCAACACACTTCCATATCTTTAGCCGATGCCTTGGGCAAATGGTTACCCATAGTGCGTTTTAAAACCGGTACACCGCCTAGGATTAATTTAAGGTCGCTAAATTTTGATGCATTAGAGAAACTCCCCGGTGATCCGCATGTTTCAGGATTTTCTTTCGAAACTGAATCAATTGAAATTGAGCAGGCTCCGTGCTGGGTAACTTATACCACTAGTGAAACTCATAAAATTATTAGAGATAATATCGATAAGACATCTATGTACAGTGGAGCCATTACCGGTGCGGGTCCTAGATATTGCCCCTCCATTGAAAGTAAAATAGTGGAATTTCCGAACCGGGAAAGTCATCAGATTTTCGTTGAACCTGAAGGTTGGGATACTAACGAAGGTTATTTAAGCGGTTCTTCAACTTCTCTACCCCATGAGATTCAAGAACAGATGCTTAAAACCGTACCCGGTTTTGAAAATATCGAAATAATGCGTCCCGCCTATGCAATTGAATATGATTGCATAGACCCCTTGGCTTTACATGCTTCACTGGAGAGCAAGGATATAAAGGGTCTGTTTTTTGCTGGTCAAATAAATGGAACTTCCGGATACGAAGAAGCCGCGGCTCAGGGAATTATTTCCGGTATAAACGCATCGATGTTTTTAAAGGGAAAGAATCCGCTTATTATTCCCAGATCCCAAGGATATATTGGGGTGTTAATTGATGATTTGGTAACCAAAGGTGTAACTGAACCTTATCGAATGATGACCTCTAGGTCAGAATATAGACTTTCCCTCAGAATGGATAATGCCGACGTCCGATTTACCCCCCTCGGTTATGAGTTGGGGTTGATTAGTGAAGAACGTTTTGCTGCGTTTGTAAAAAAGCAAAGGGAAATCGAAGAGGAAATTAATAGACTGGAAAAGACCGTTTTAGGCGGTAATCCGCGGGTTAACCAAAGATTAGTCGATCTTGGTACAACCCCTTTAAAACATGGGGTAACGCTAGCAGATTTGCTCAGAAGACCTGAGTTAAAATACGGAGATCTTACCCATTTTACAGATTTGCCGAAGCTGAATCGATCCGTTAGGGAGCAAGTTGAGATTAATGTAAAATATGAAGGGTATCTGAGGCGCCAAGAAGCCGCCATCGAACGTTTTGAAAGGATGGAGAAAAAGCTCCTTCCCCCTGATTTTTCTTATGAGGCGGTTAGGGGATTATCTAAAGAGGCAGTTTCGCGTTTAAGTGAGGTTAAGCCGGCTTCAATCGGTCAGGCATCTCGCGTATCGGGGGTTACACCCGCC
>DUPA01000229.1 GCA_012838515.1 Natronincola sp.
ATACTTAATTATTCCTTCTTAATTAAAGAACTAAATTGACTTGAAAGCAAGTGATTTGCCTCTTCTATGGATTCTTTATTTGCTCTCCTCGGTCCACCGAGATCAATTTGGGGTCCGAAGGTTACCTTTACCCTCTTCCTAAACCGTAATGGGCTAACATTTGTCACCACACAAGGAATAATAGGAACACCGGTCTTAAGTGCGATTAAGGCGGCACCCCCTTGCAAGGGTAAGACCTCATCATCACTCTTATTTCTCGTGCCTTCAGGAAATATCCCTAAAAGATTTCCGGCTTTTACTCTTTCTTGCGCTGTGCGAATTGCTTCGCGATCAGCAAGTCCTCTTTTAACGGGGAAAACATTAACACGGGGCAAGATCCAGCTAATTATTGGCATTTCAAATAATTCTTGCTTGGCCATAAAATGAATCTGCCGCTTTAATGCAACAGCGATAGGGAAGGGATCGAATAAAGTAGTGTGGTTACCTGCCACCACCGCTCCCCCTTCATGAGGTATATTCTCTAATCCTTCCACATCCAATCCAAAAATTAAGATTATAAGAAACTTGATAGTGTAAACTAATGTCCAATACATTTTTAATCCTCCCTGATCAAGCCAAGTAACTTATGGACGACTTCTTCGATTCCTAAAGAGGTTGTGTCTATTTCAATGGCACCATCTGCTTTAATAAGAGGTGAATTCTTTCTAGTCTTGTCCAGAAAATCCCGTTCGCTTATTTGGGCTTCTAATTCAGCAAGATCAACTTTCAACCCCTTTTCTTCAAGCTGTTTTTTACGTCTTTTCGCCCTTTCTTGAACACTTGCTTCAAGGAAAAACTTCCATTCGGCGTATGGCATAACAACTGTTCCGATATCACGTCCATCCATTACGATTGAACCGCTTTTGCCTATTTCTTTTTGTAATGAAGAAACCAAGTCCCTTACCTTTTTGTGCTTTGAAAGGGTGGAAACTTGGGAACTTATCTCAGGTTGACGAATTAATTCGGTGATGTTTTCGTCTCCTAGAAATAATAGGTTCCCCTCTGATTCGTCGCCAAATACTATCTCTAAATCCATGGAAGTAACCATTTTAACCAATTCTTCTTCATCATCCAAAGATAGACCTTTGCGTAGAGCTTCAAGGGTAACTGCTCTGTACATGGCCCCCGTGTCTAAGTATCGCAACCCCAATTCCTTAGCAAGTAAACGGGCAATTGTGCTCTTTCCTGCTCCTGCAGGTCCATCTATGGCTATATTCATTAGTTCTACGCATCCTTCCACTAAAAAACTATGTTTTCCGCAGCGCAATATCCCATGGAAAAAGCCGCTTGCAGATTAAATCCTCCGGTAACTCCATGGACATCTACTACTTCGCCGATAAAATAAAGTCCTTTAATAAGTTTTGATTCCATGGTCTTTGGGTTAATCTCTTTCACATTGACCCCTCCCGCTGTTACAATCGCCGCTGCAAGGGGCAAGGTTCCGGTAATAGTTAAGGGTAGCCTTTGCAATAGCCTTCTTAACCCTTCCCGTTCACTCTTTGATATTTGGTTGACAGGCTTTGAGGGGGGAATTTTCGAAAGCTGCACGATAGGATCAATTAAACTTTTAGGCAAAAGTTCTTCTAAAGAATTGGCGAATTGCTTTTTAGAGTGTCTTTCGAAATCCCGTAGTAAACGCTTATCAAGTTGTTCCTCGCTGAGGGCAGGCTTAAGGTTAATAAAGGCCTTTAAAGGTCTACCCGTTTGTTCTAACCACAAACCCACCTGCTCACTGGCGGTTAGTATAATGGGACCGGTCAAGCCGAAATGTGTAAACATAAATTCGCCAAAATAAGTTAGTTGTCCTTCTTTAGGATGCTTTACTGATAATTCCACATTCTTTAGGGTTAAACCGGATAGTTCCTTGGCCCAGACCTCTTTTACTTTTACAGGAACAAGAGCCGGCCTAAGCTTTGTTATGGAGTGTCCGACCTTATTTGCCATCCTATACCCATCTCCGGTGGAGCCTGTTCCCGGATAGCTTTTTCCGCCGGTGGCTATAATTACACTTTGGGCATCCAAAACGGATTCTTTGTCTTTTGTAGCACAGAGAACACCATCTAGATGACCGTCTTTAGTAAAGATAAGATCTTTTGCCGTGTGGTTAAAAAGGAGCTTTGCTCCGTTGTCGCATGCAAATTTCTCCAATGCGTTGGCGATTTCGTGGGCATCATCTGATACAGGGAACACCCGCGAACCGCGCTCGACTTTTAACTCCACACCTAGATTTCTAAAAAACTCCATACAATCTTCATTAGAAAAGCGGTGTAAGGCACCGTATAAGAAGCGTCCGTTGCCCGGGTAATTCCGGAACAATTCCGCAGTGGGCATTGCATTTGTAATATTACAGCGTCCTTTACCGGTAATTCTAAGTTTACAGGCGGAGCGCTCTTTTTTCTCTATAACTATGACTTGCGCACCTTTTCGAGCTAGAAATCCAGCGCAAATTAATCCTGAAGCCCCGGCCCCTACCACTATAACAGGTTTATTCATGAATCCACCGCCTGTTTGAGTAATCTTATTTCTTCTTTAGTTAGGTTTCTGTACTTACCCGAAGGCAAGTTACCTAACTCAAGGGGTCCGATTCCCACTCTTATCAGTCTTTTTACTTCGTGTCCAATTTTTGAGCACATGCGCCTTACTTGCCTGTTACGCCCTTCATGAATTGTTAAATGAAATCTAGACTCACTGTTTGATGTTTCTAGTAATTTGACCTTAGCAGGTGCCGTTCGCCCATCTTCTAAAATTATGCCTGTCCTCAAGCGATACACGGAGTCCATGGTGATTTTCCCTTCTAAAACCACTGAATATGTCTTTGGTATCTCAAAGCTCGGATGCATTACTTTATGCGCTAAAGAACCATCATTGGTCAAAAAAACAAGACCTTCCGAGTCAAAATCCAACCGTCCAACGGGATAAATCCGTTCGGGAATATCTGACACGAGGTCTAAAACATCCTTTCGCCCAAATTGATCATTAACGGTAGTAATAAAACCAAAGGGCTTGTTTAAGATTAAGTACCGTTTCTGTTCAGTTCCCCCTAAGGGTTTTCCGTCAATTAGGATTATATCTTCTTGGGGATTAACTTTTAGACCCAAGTGTGCCACCTCACCATTGACTGTGACGCGACCTTCTCGGATTATTTCTTCGCAGGCTCTTCGCGAATCCACACCTGCATGGGCCATCACTTTTTGTAATCTTTCTTCCACGCTAATACCCCTTTCTTATCAATAATACCTAAGTTTTGCCTAATGCGCAACAAAAAACACCCTCCAATAAATTTGAAGAGTGCTTTTAAATATTTATCCTGTCTTTAGATTTTGTAAGTGGGACGTAAGACACCGTTACTGCTACGCTCACCTTTAACCATCCCTTGAAGCTGATCTATGAATCCGGGAACAGCATCAATCAAGCGATCATAAATAGCATTTTGACTCACAGGTAATAGCCGAACTGTTTCTTGGCCCACAACTAAAAAAGCCACCGGGTTTAAGGCAATTCCCGCACCTGTTCCTCCCCCGAAGGGTAGACCCTTTTCTTCCGAACTTTTACCCTCATTTTTGAATTCACTTCCACCCGCGGCAAAACCAAAACTAACTCTGCTTACAGGTACAATTACAGCACCTTCGGGGGTTTCAACGGGATCTCCCAAAATAGTGTTGACATCTATCATGGTCTTTAAACTTTCCATGGTCGTTTGCATAAGCCCTTCTATGGGGTGCTTATTATCCATCATTCTACTCCTTTTATCGAAAATTTGATTGAATTAACGGTTATTCGGTTTAGTTCGCTAATGATAATTTGACCAATTCTAAACTGGAATATGCAATGGAGGTGGAGTCGAAAATCTGGAATTCCATAATTAGGTTCAATTACTATTTTGGGGCTAGTATCAAATCGCTTGCTTGCACTCATTTCAGTTAACAAAGGACCAAGTACCCCCCATAATCCCCCAACTGTTAACGATGTCCAAAAAGGATTTCCTAAGCTTAGTACGATTTCTAGCTGAAAGAATTTTATCTTTTGAAGAAAATTATCCAAAATCCTTAAACCTGTGTTTAGGCTTTTCATCAACTTTTCCATTGTACTCACATCTCGGTTACGTAGCACTTGCCCGGCTTTAGTCAACAGCCCGGCGGGCACAGGAAACAAAAGCCTACCTACGCCGAAGCGAACGACCGGTTTAAGCTCTGTGCCTTTTACAATAAGCTCTAACTCTACGGAAAAATTTATAAACAATATTAATAAAAAAAGCGAAAATAAAAGACCGAGCATCATTTTCACCTCAACTCGATCTTAAGTTACCATTTTTTCTATTTAGTTATGCCTTGTAATGGGAGTTCTTCTAGACTTCTGATTCCGAAGTGTTGAAAAAACTTATCTGTAACGCCGTAAAGTATTGGGCGGCCCGGACCGGCTTTGCGACCTAGCTCGCAGATGAGCTCTCTTTCTAGAAGACTATTTACCGCACTGTCTGATCGCACGCCACGAATTTGTTCGATTTCAGCCCTTGTCACAGGCTGCTCATAAGCAATTATTGCTAAAGTTTCGGTGCTAGCCACAGTTAACGGTGCGTTGATTACAGGTCTACCCAGTTTTTCGATCCAAGATGCTAACTCAGGCTTCGTTACCATTTGATAGGCACCTCCCACATTTCGAATAGTTAATGCACCAAATTCATAACGCTTACGAATGTTTTCTAAAACCGATTCAACTGTTGTCTCATCAAGTTCAATAATCTCTGCAATATCCTGTGGAGATAAAGGCCACTCGGAGGCAAAAATTAGACCTTCAACAATTACTTCCGCTTCTGATAAAGTCAAGCCTGCACCTCCAATTCAATGGCATAGGGAACTATATTTATATTCCCGAAAGATTTCTCTTGTACGACAGCTATTTCACCCAGACGCACTAATTCTAAAACGGCTAAAAAAGTAAGTACCACCTCGGCGGGGGTTTGATCCTGCAACAAATCTCCAAAAGAAACCCGGGGTTGTCCCACCAATTGGATTCTTACTCTTGCTAACTTCTCTTGAACAGAGATACGTGTGGGAACGGAATGCACCCGTTCTTCTTTGACAATTTCTACCTTTAAAGAGCCATAAATTTGATTAAGATCCCTTAAGGTTAAATCGCCGACGGGGTTAGTATAAATCGGAGTGAAATCGAACTTTGCCGCTGGTTGACCCCTGGTATACAACCCTGTACTTTGCTCATACCGGCCTTGAAGAAATTCTGCAACTTCTTTGATAAATTTATAGCGTAAAAGTTGCTCAACAAGCTCCCTTCGAGGGTCAAAATCCTCGTCTAGTTCGTCCTCTTCCACAGGCTCCGGGGGAAGTAACATTCGAGACTTGATTCTAATTAGTGTTGCAGCCATTACTAAAAACTCACCGGTAATAGCTAAGTTTTGCTCTTGCAAAGAATATAGGTATTCTAAATATTGTTCAGTAATAGAAGCAATGGGAATATCCCATATATCAACTTCATTTTTGGAAATTAAGTCTAATAATAAATCAAATGGTCCCTCATAAACTTCGAGTTGAATTAAATATCCCATAATAACACCTAAAAGGATAATGTTGTAATTATATTTATTAATACATTATAAATGGGATTAATAATATACCTCGCGCCACCGGTAATAAGAAGCAACATGAGTAATAGGGGACCATATGCGGCTAACTTAGAAAATTCATACTCGAGTCGTGGCGGTAAAAAACCCTGTAAAATATGGGATCCGTCAAGTGGCGGAATGGGCAAGAGATTAAATGCAGCCAGCCCTAAATTCATCTGCACACTAATTTGGAAAAAGATAAATAAAGCAATGGCAAAAGATGCGTTCGCTAAGTAAAATCCGGTAAATCTCATCAAATTATAAAAAATCCAAGCGGAGATAATGTTCGCAAGGGGTCCGGCCAAAGATACCAAAATAGTGGCCTGCTTTCTGTTCTTGAAATAACTTGAATTAATTCTTACCGGCTTGGCCCAACCAAATCTAAAAACCAAAAGCATTATGGTACCTAATATATCCAGATGGGCAAAGGGATTTAAGGTAAGGCGCCCTTGATATTTCGGAGTTGGATCGCCAAGTTTATACGCCATAAAAGCATGACCCAATTCATGTACGGATATGGCAAAAAGAATTGCAGGTACTGCAAGAATGATTTGTTCTAAACTCATCATTAAATGTAAACCTCCCGGTTATCAGCTCCCATTCATAATATCATAAAAATCTAAAGCCTGCTAGCTAGAAGATCCACAGCGTGCACCCCACCTGGCAACAAATTTACCATCACACCACAACTCAACAATCTCACAATTATTCGGACAGTTAGTACATTCATAGCTTTTATTGGTAAAAGTGCTATCTAAAAGTCTCATGCCCAAAAACTCTGTTGTGGATTCTTCCCTTTCCAGCTTTTCCTTGGCTAACCACGCTGCCCCAATTGCTCCCATGACATCGTAGTTAATCGGAACATATATCTCTTGATTTAATTCCTCTCGAAAGAATCTTTGCATAGCTTTGTTTGCCGCCACTCCGCCTTGGAAGAATATGACCGGTTCTAGTTTTTTTCCCCGAGCCACATTTCCCAAATAATTACGAACCATGGCACCGCACAAACCGGCCAAGATATCTTCAATCCCGTGGCCTAGTTGTTGCTTATGAATCATATCTGATTCGGCAAAAACTGTGCAACGGCCGGCAATACGCACCGGATTTATACTTTTTAGCGCCAAATTTCCAAACTCACCGAGGGGTAATTCCAAACGTGATGCCTGTTGATCAAGGAAGGAACCTGTCCCTGCCGCGCAAACCGTATTCATCGAAAAATCAACAACCACTCCATCACGCAAGACTATTAACTTGGAGTCTTGTCCACCGATTTCTATGATAGTTTGCACTTGTTGATTCTCATGGAGGGCTGCAATGGCATGTGCTGTGATTTCATTTTTTACCACATCGGCTCCTAACACCGCGCCTGCAAGACTTCTGCCGCTTCCGGTGGTGCCAACGCCCATGATATTCCAGACACCTGATTCATTCATTAACTTAAGGCCCCTTTGTAACGTGTTTAAAGGTGCACCCTGCGTTCGGAGATATTGTTTCCAGACTATTTTATTATCTTCTTTTTCATGGGGATCTAAAAGAATGAAGTTGGTGCTTACACTACCCACATCAACCCCCAAATAAACATTTCTTGCTTCATTAGACACGTGCATACAACCTTCTTTCCATGAGATCCACGAAAGCCTCCAGTCTAGTTTGAAAACCTGTCTCCCCTGCGTGTTCGTCGATTACTAATGACATAATTGGTACTTCATAATCGCTACTAATCTTGGGTAAAATCCCCTGAGCGATAATCTCAGGATTACACGAAAGTGGCAGTATGTGAATGATTCCATCTAAATTGCTTTTAGCTAGTTCTACACTATGCGCCACGCTTTCTAAGCCATGTCCGCCGATAAAACCCCGTAAATATCCATCCGCTGATTTCGCCAGTGGCTCAATATGAGATTTTCCCATGATCTTTTTGAATATATGATCCTGAAGCCATTCCCAAAGGCTGATTGTGCGGACTACTTCCACACCCAGATGACCTAATCGCGTTTCTATGTTCAAATTAGCGAATGGCTCGACTACCGTATAGATTTCGCCGAGAAAACCTACTCTCGGTACCCGCCTCTTATTATTAGGATTAATCAAATCCTCAAGCTCTTTTTCGCTATTTTCATAAATTAAATAGCAATCTTTAATCGATGAGACTTGTCTCAATTCTTGCAACTTCTTATCAAGGAAAGACGAAATTGCACCCGGAATTTTCTCCCGCGGTCTGCAGTACAACGATAAGTTTTCTAATCTCTCCAAAACATCCATTTTAGCCTTCGTTAATTGGCACCCTTTATAAATAGCCCCGAGATTTTTACAAGAAAACACCTTACGCATAGTTGACCACGCTTTGTTGTAATCTTTTCGCGGTACTTCAAGTGTGATGAATTCTATATCGTTGCCCGATTCCTCCAAGAGAATACGTTGAATCTCCCCATAATATCCTAAGCGACAGGGGCCCCAACCACCTATCATCATGACGGTATCTGCCCCTTGGCTTATTCCTTCTAGCATGTTTCCCAGAATAATCTTAAAAGGTAAACAGGTATGTTCCGGACTAATTTTGCTGCCCAATTCAAGTGTTTTTCTTGTTCCTAAAGGTGGGGTTATGGGCTCATGACCTAAGGTTCTAAGAAGGGTTTCAATGGCAATATATGAGTTACCCAGATGTGGAAAGGTTATTTTCATGATAATGCTTCCTTTCCAAAAGATCTATAAATGCTTCAATACGTGTCTGGATACCAATTGAGCTGCTATGCTCGTCAAGGTATAATTCTAGATTAGGAGTACCATGTTCTTGTAAGCACTTGTTTAACAAAACATTCACCAGTGATTGCGCTCCGCAACCAAACGGCGAGACAATTACTGCTCCGTCAATTTTATCAAGGTAAAGATTTAGTGTGTCAAAGGATTCTTTCGCACCCGACCAAAAAAGCGGTTTACTTATCAGAGATTGCTTTTCCATGATTGCTTCGGAATTCATCTGCTTTTGGGTGATAACGTGTACACCAAGACTATCTAATTCATTTATTAGATCTCCGTTTAAAAAAGGATCTTCAGTGAGGTAACATGGTCCTAAGAACAACAAATTGATTTTTGGTGCCATAATAGATGTTATGTTCTCACAAAATAAATCATATTCGGCTTGCGCTTGTTCGGCTTTTTCCCAAGCAAATTTTACCCTTTCTAATGGGGCAAATATCCGACCGAAACTCAGGTAATCTCCTATGAGCTTTTTGCGACCTTTGCGCCCATCTACGGTGGGGCTGATAATTTCAATATCACTCGGCACGCTTTGGGCTATTAGATCGGGCAAACCCATAAAATTCGGACAAATGTATTCTTTCTTACGTACGCTTATTATTTGAGGTACAAAAATCCGGTCTATCCCATTTTTTACTAAGTATTGGACATGACCCATATATATTTTCATGGGTAAACAAAATCCATCCACCGATGACAAAAGACCCATGTTTAAAATCTCTCTATTAGTTTCCGGAGAAATAACTACTTGGAAACCTAACTCTCCTAAAAATGTTTGCCAAAGTCTATTGTATTGAAAGTAGTAAAGTGCCCTTGGAATACCTATTTGGCTCATCACCCGGCCCCCTCATTCTTATCATTTTGAGCGCTTTTATCTCGTGGATTGGTATGACGCGGCCTAATGGCAACTTGGGGAATTGGATAACGAAAGATTATCCTTAAAAGAGCCGCGCCATCAAAGGGAACTAACGGCCACAGATATGGAATACCAAATGATTTTGTCAATCCGAATATCAATATGGTGATTAGCAAAGCAATGCCAAATCCGAAAAAGCCCCCTAAAATTGCCCCAAAAAAAAGAAGATATCGAAATAGGCGAACGGCCATGCCAAATTCAATGCTAGGTGTAGCAAAAACACAAATGGCTACTATTGCAGTGTATAATATGGCTTCCCCGGTAAATAGCCCTACCGATACCGCCATTTCTCCCAATATCGTAGCACCCACTAAACCAAGAGAGGTCGCCAATGCATCCGGCGTATGAATCAAAGCCATGCGAATAATATCAAGGCCTATTTCTAAGATTAGTAATTGCAACCACAAGGCAACCCTTCCCGGTTCTTTTGGACCTATAAAAGCCAACCATTCGGGCAAATTCGGTTCTGTGGCTAATAGGTACCAAATAGGCAAGAGAACTAAAGAAATGAAGATTCCCAATGTTCTAACCCACCGTAGGTACGTGCCTACCGCGGGATTTTGAAAATATTCTTCTGCATGTTGTGTGAAATGCCAAACTGTTACGGGTACTATTAAAACAAAAGGGGTTGTATCAACTAATATTACAATATGACCTTCTAACAGATGTGCGGCTGCAACGTCAGGCCTCTCGGTATATCTCGTTACGGGAAGTGGGTTAAATACTGTTCCTAAAATATACTCCTCTAGATTTTTACCGCCCATGGGAAGTGCGTCACGATCAATTGCACCTATTCTCTTTTTTGCTTCTTCGACTAGACTTGGATCGGCAATATCCTTAATATAACCGACTAAAACATCGGTCTTTGACCGCCTTCCCACTTGCAATGCTTCAAATCGTAAGTTAGGATCACGAATCCTTCTTCTAATAAGATTAACATTAAATAATGCAGTTTCGACAAAACCATCTCGAGAACCACGTGTGACCTTCTCTAAAACAGGTTCTTCCGATCCCCTCGTGACATATTGCCTCACATCAAATACTATTAGAGAGTTTATTCCATCTATTAAGAGAAGCATCGCTCCGGAAACTAGTTGATCCATTCCCGCTTCTAAACTATCGGCGATACTTGTTTCGAAGAAAGGTACGTATTCTTCAATTAGCTGTTGTAGACTTGCAATAGTCACGCCTAAACGGGGAATCTTTTGGATACCTTTCATGATTTGAATGACGGAATCATCGTTAATAAACCCATCTAAAAAGGCCAAGCAACCTTTTTTATGGGCCACTTTAATTTCTTTAAAAACCACATCAAAAGAGATGCCAAAACCCAGTTCTGTCTTGAGGACATCTAAATTATCGCTTAGTTTGTTTACTACCGGGAACTTACCTTTACCCATTTACACTCGCTCCCTGCGGAAAAAGCGCCCTTTTATACGCGATACAGGGCGCTTAGTAAGTAATATTTGAACGTATTAGCGAATTGCGGTGGGAACAAATAAATCGATGATCCCTATTACAAACGCGGCTAATAATGCACTGATTATTGACACCGACATTCCGGGCACAATAAACTGCGCTACCCAAATAATGATAGCGGAAACCAAAAAACCGACTATCCCCCTACCATACGGTGAAACGCTTTTTCCAAAGAGGCTTTCGACCACCCAGCCTAGTACTGCTATGACAATAGCAGCGAATAGTGCGTGAAAAAAAGTCATGGCCTTAAACCCCGGGAACAGAAAACCCACCAACATCAAGACTACTGCTGAAACAATGAAGCGTACTACCGCCCCCGTCCAATCCAATATAGTCACCCCTTTAATCACTTAATTACAGTTAGCATAACCAAAAAACGGCCTCGTTATCCAAAGCCGTTTCTAAAAAGACTATATTCAATTTTCCACACTAAAAGCCACTTGAACATTTGCTCTATAACCGGTGATTTCCCCGTTATCATCAACATTTCCGGTCCAGTTTAAAACTTCAACACCCTTTATTCCCCTAATAGTTTTCGATGCCTCCTTAACAGCTATCTGCACAGCATCTTCCCAACCCTGGTCAGATTGACCAACTAATTCTATAACTTTAATAACATCGGTACCCAACTGAAATTCCCCCCTTTGGCTTAGCATAACCATATGGGAATGGCTTTAATTTAGCACTTCGTGGCAAACCCTCAATAGATTCTCACCCATGATTTTTGAAATCACTTCGCTTTTATAGCCCCGCTGTTCCAAAAGGGGTATTAAATTTTGCGTTTTACTGCAATCCTCCAAACCATCCGGTAAGGAATCGACGCCATCAAAGTCCGAGCCCAAGGCAACACAATTCACTCCGCCAACCTGAACCAAATGATCCACATGATCAAGAACGTGGTAAATCGAGGCTTGCTTTTCGCCCGTTAAAAAATCAGGATAAAAGTTTACTCCTATTACACCGCCACCATCTGCCAGAGTCTTTATTTGCTCGTCAGTTAGATTACGTTTGTGATCACGCAGTGCCCTAGAATTTGAATGTGAAGCAATCACAGGTTTAGAACTTAATTGCAGAACATCCCAAAAACCCACATCGTTAAGGTGAGAAACATCAATTAGCATACCTAGCCGATTCATTTCATGAACCACTTCTCTTCCGAAAAGACTTAGACCCCCGGCTTCTTCCCCTTCTAATTGACCGCTTCCTAAAAGATTACGATAGTTCCATGTTAAAGTTAGTAACCGAACACCTAAACGATAAAAGAGCCGCAGATTGGCTAGACTCCCTTCAAGTGCCTCACCGCCTTCTATTGCCAGAAGACACGACACAAGACCCTTTTCTTTTGCCCTTTCAATATCGAGGCCGTTGCCTGCAAATGTGAGAATTTCCTGATTTTGCTCGATCATTCTCCAAAATAGATCGATTTTTCCCATGGTACTATGTAACGCCAAACCATGATAAAACTTCGGTTCAACGAAGGCAACGAAAAACTGTGCCCCAATACCGCCTTGGCGTATGGTATCTAAATTCACATGACCCTTTTCATCATCTAAATTTTGCCCGGAAAGATATAGACGTGACAAGGTATCCGCATGTCCATCAAAAATAAACACAGATTAGCCTCCTTAAAGTTTTTTATATTAAAAAACCTGCCCTAAGGGCAGGCTCTTTTTTTAAATCTTAACGCGGTTCAATAATCAATTTAATGGCTGTTCGTTCTTCGTCATCAATCATTACATCGGTAAACGCAGGGATACAAACCAAATCCACTCCGCTAGGGGCCAC
>DUPA01000230.1 GCA_012838515.1 Natronincola sp.
GCCAAGCCAACTATTTCGCCGCCAACTTTTTCTATTAGATTCGTTGCAGCAGAGATGGTTCCACCTGTGGCCAAAAGATCATCTACAACTAAAACCTTTGTGCCGGGTGCAAAAGAATCTTTATGAATCTCTAAGCTATCAGTGCCGTATTCTAATTCATATTCGACCGCTAATACTTCCCCCGGAAGTTTGTTTGGTTTTCGAATAAGAGTAAAGCCCAGACCCATTTCGTATGCAAGGGGAGCACCTAGAATAAACCCTCTAGATTCAACACCTATAATCATTTCTACTCCGCTATCTTTAAAATGTTCTGCTAACACCCTAATCGTTTCGCGAAGTGCTTCAGGATCCTTCAACAAAGTAGTAATGTCTTTAAAACTAATCCCCGGTTTAGGGAAATCCGGTATTTCCCTAATTTTCTCTTTCAGATTCATTCTGGAAAAATCCCCTTTCCAAACAATGTTTTAAATAATTCAACGATTGTTTGCGTATCTGCGTGATACTATTATACAAAACTGATTCGTTCAAGTCTAGTTTTTGAGCTGGTGAAGGTAAGAACAAAATGCTATCTTGGGTAATTTTCCATAATCCCAATTCAAAAAAAACACCTGAAGCTATAGATAATGATCGCACCAATTCAACTTGATTTAAGCGTTCCCGAGCCAAATCTATACTAACTTCATCGCCAATTTGTTTCAGTAACGAATAAATGCGTGCCAAGGTCTTTCGATCGGGATAGATTTGAGCCAAATTTATTTGTGCTTCCCTTAATTCCTTTGGTCCGAAGGCCAACACGAGTTCCCCTCCGTCTTCCAGTAAGTTTGTCCACATAGAGTAATTTGCCGAATTAAGAGGTGGATCCCATAACCAAATAGAGGACCATTTCTTAGACGCATGGAGTTCAAAACCTGTAGATACCAACCAATAAGGTTGCATTTCATTGAACTGAGACCGTTCTTCGGGGCTTAAAAGCTCATGTTCAAAAGCAATAGCATTTTCCCCACTTGGCACCTGAATACGTAATTGCCTGCAAACTTCAAGAGCTTTTGCAGGTGTATTTACTAAGATTAGTGTTTTTTCGGTTAGATTATGCTTTTCTATGAAATGTTCGTATTTATTCCATATGCCGCGTAGATCTAAAAGACTGAAATTTGGTTGTCTAATTGATAACGCCACTACCGAATCAATTGCTTTACTGTGAAAATGTGCATCGGTTAAATCCCATGGATAGTTATCCACCATCCATTTATACACATAATTGCTTGTCTTAGACCTTGGTTTCCATGCCCGAATTAATAATTGAACCTTTTTTTTATTATTCCACTCATGTAAATCCGGAACAAATGCTAAATCAATGTCTTCTGCGTGCTTTTCTAACAATGCCCGCTCTCCGCCGAGCCCAAAACCTATTCCTTCAATTTCTTGACATGAATGATCTCGCGCGAATAATTTAAGATGCTTACCCCCATCACCCACTCTTCTCGTCCTTAGTACGGATACCTGTGTTTGCATTAAAGGACTTGGATTACTGAATCCATACGGCTCAAGACACGCTAAGTCTTCAATCAAATCAAATGTTAGTTCATCTAATTTGATTGTTCCATCAAGATAGAGCTTTTGCACATAATCTTCAGGGCTTAGGCTCTCCGCGCATAGTGTTTCAAACGTCCGCTGAAATTCCCTTAGATTTTCTTCGGGTAAACTTAAGCCCGCAGCCATGGGGTGCCCGCCATATTGCGCTAAGAGCGGTGCGCACTTCGTTAGGGTCTCATATAAGTCTAATCCTTCAATACTTCTAGCCGATGCGACACCCTGTCCGTCTCTCAAACTGATGACCACAGTTGGTAAATAAAATTTTTCCACAAGACGTGAAGCCACTATACCTACAACGCCTTGGTGCCAATTTTCTCCCCATACTACAAGAGCCGGGCGATTATGCATATCATATGTTTCCACAACTTTTTCAGCCGCTTGAAGGACATTTTGCTCCAAATCTTGTCGCTCAGAATTTTCCGCGTTAAGTTCCTGTGCAAGTTTTTTGGCTTCTTCCGCTTTTTCCGTTAAAAGCAGGCGCACACCCCTAGTCGGATCACCTAATCTACCCACCGCATTAAGTCTTGGACCTAATCTAAAGCCTAAATGTCCCGCGCTGGGTTGATCTACATTCGAAACCTCAAGCAAAGCGGCTATGCCAAGATTGTCAGTCTTTTCCATTTGCTTTAAACCGTGATAAACCAAAAGACGATTTTCTCCCCTTAAGGGCACCAAATCTGCCACTGTACCTAAAGCAACAATATCTAGATAACGTTTCCATTCGGTTGTAGAAAGGCCCATACCCTGCACTAACTTGCAAGCAACGCCCACACCGGCTAGATCCTTATGCGGATAAGGACAATTCTGTTGCTTAGGGTTCAAGATAGCCAAGGCCGAAGGCAAAGTAGACCCCGGTTCGTGATGGTCAGTAATGATAATGTCTATACCTAATTCGTTGGCATATTCCACTTCTTCTAAAGAGGATATTCCACAATCAACCGTGATAATTAAAGAAGTAATCTCCGCTAATTGGTGTAATGCCTCTTTATGTAATCCGTAACCTTCGTGGAGACGGTCGGGCAGATAATAACCAACTACCTGCGGGTTGGCTGAAAGCTTTCTAAATACACGCATCAAAAGCGCCGTTGAAGTTTGTCCATCCGCGTCGTAATCACCATAAATTATAATGGGC
>DUPA01000231.1 GCA_012838515.1 Natronincola sp.
GCCCCTTTTTTATCATTTCTTGGGGTAAAGATTTTTTGCGCCACTCATAGACGCGCTATTGATCAGCTCTTGGCGACATCGCAATTAGCTCTTTACAATCGATGTTATTCCTCGCTACTGTAATAAAGAAGGACGCCATCAAAAATCGCCGAAGCAATTTTCTTTTGATAGCTTACTTCACTTAGTTTTTGAGCTTCTTGGGGATTCGAAAGAAAACCAACCTCCACCAAGGTTGCGGGCATTGATGTATCGCGTAACACCCTAAAATTACCCGTTTGAGCCACGCGATTATTCGGACCGAGGTGGCGAACTAACTCCGTTTGAATTGATTCTGCTAATTTTTGTCCCTCGGGGCAATCCTCTAAGTAAAAAGTTTGTGCACCTGACCATCGTGGTGCGGGAAAGTAGTTAGCGTGAATTGATATATATAAGTCGGCCTCAGCTTGTTCGGCCACGAAGACCCTTTGCTTTAAGTCTTGTCTTTTGCGCTTCAAAAGGTTTTGTTCACTTGAATCTGCTAAGTCACTATCACTTTGGCGAACCATGACAACATAAACAGCGGCTTTTTGAAACAAAAATTCTAATTCCCTAGCAATTTGAAGCGTAATTTCTTTCTCCAGTATCCCTTGGGCACTGACTGCACCGGGATCAATTCCTCCGTGACCGGCGTCTATAACAATTATCTTACCGGAAATGATCTTAGCTAACGAACCGGTCATTGCAGGAATATAATCTTTTTGGGCCGTACCCCAATAAATCCCCACGGTTAAACAAATTGACACCCACCAAAGTATTTGCTTTTTTGTAATGAACCAGGTGCGCATAAAAACACCCCCATACTTATAGGATTATTCAAGTACTGGGGGGTTTACAACATTTAAGGACCCGAAAGCCCGATTTTTTTTGTATGGTTGAACAATCGCCACTTAAACCTTGCAAGTGAGACTCTAAACTTTTTGCCCCTTGTTTTGTTCTTATGACAACAAACAAGCAGCCTCCCGGCTTTAAAGCATCATAAGCGTCTGCAAGCATCGGGTAAATCACCTTTTTACCTGCTCTAATGGGTGGATTAGTAATAATATTATCAAATTTGTAACCGGCTAAATTTTGCAATCCATCGCTGACCGACGCCTGCGCATTAGATATTTTATTTGCCTTTATATTTTTATTAGCAAGATCCACGGCCCGTTCATTCACATCCACAAGATAAACCCGGCCGTGATCATTTACTAAACTTGCGGCAACCATGCCCACGGGTCCATAGCCGCAACCTAAATCTAAAACCGTTTCCCCAAGATTTGCAGGCAATGATTCTATTAATATCTTGGATCCTAAATCTATCTCATCTTTAGAAAAAACACCGGCATCCGTGTGAAAAGTATATTCTCTATCCCTTAACGTCGCTTTAAAGCATAAAGGTTTGTGTTCTGCTCCGGGCTGACTCGTAAAATAATGTTCTGACATTCCTTACTCTCCCTGTCCTAAGGCTTCTAAAACTAATTGCAAATGTCTCTCTATCTCTTCGACGCCTTCTTCCGGTGGATCGTCTAAAGCTTCCAGCAATAGCTCGCGCGCTTCTTCATATCGACCCACAAGATAATACCCAAAACCTAAAGTATCAAGATAGATCGCTTTGCGATTAAGCTGTACTGCCCTTTCAGCCATTTCTAAACCTTGATTGATTTGCACCTCTCGCAAAAAATATGTGTACGCTAAATTGTTAAGGGCAAGATCATTGTTTGGGTGACGCATTAATACCTGCTGATAATTTTCCACCACACCTAGATAGTTGTCTAAATGTTCATATACAAAGGCCTTATACAAGTAAACCTGCCAGAACCTGGGGGTCAAAGTCAACATCTCTTGTGCTGTTTTCAATGCTTCTCCCCAGCTTTGATCATCAAATCTTTCAAAAAAAGCATCGTTTAGATTTTTAAGTTTTTTCAATCTTTGGCTCGCCTCTATTTCCCAATCGGAACTAAATGACCAATTTGAAAACTCCATTATGGCCAATCCATTTGGTTGTTCCACTTCTAGCCTGGAAGGTAGCCAGCCGTGCTCACCAAAGCTCAGCTGCAACTTTGCAGGTTGATCAGACCAAAGAAGCTCTAAAGTTAAGTTTTCTAATTCCTTATGACCGGCCAAAATCGTATAGCTAGATACTGATAATATAATCTTCCCGTCTTTGCGAACCAAAAGGGGTAAGCCACTTTGCTGATCCAAGTATAAGTATAAGTTTGGGTCATCTAAGTGAACAAAACGATCCACGTCGCGAGACGAAACTTGTGTCACTTCCACAAATTCTAAGGGGTAGGCCATAATATCAACCAGTCCAAAAATATAGTCCTTAAAATGGTTGAAGGTCCAGTGCTGATCAAACCCGTACTCAACATCGGTACCTACTCTGACTTCCATAAAATCATCATAATTCGAAATATAAACATGGGACTGACTTGTCAAATATTGGATCTGGAAATCTAAAGGGTATTTAAAGCGGAAAAAACCATCTAGTATTAGCTCTTCTTCTCCGTCAACTACAAGTTTAGCAATTAAGCGCGAACTTCCGTTTTCCGTAGATAGCTTGTTTGCATAAGCCATCCCACTGCAAAGCAAAAAGAATGCTAACATCAAAACTACTGTTCTACCTCTGAACAAGTTCAATACTCGGTCTCTCCCCTCAATCCCTCAACAATTTGCATACTAGAACTCGTACCAAGGCGAGTGGCCCCTGCTTTAATCATGGCCAAAGCTGTAGTCGAATCCCTAATTCCCCCTGAGGCTTTAACCCCAAAATTAGGCCCCACAACTTCGCGCATTAAAGCTATATCCTCTATTGTGGCCCCTCCCGGTCCAAAACCCGTTGAGGTTTTTACATAGTCTGCGCCTGCCATTTTAGTTAATATGCAGCCACGAACTATTTGCTCTTTAGTTAAATAACCCGTCTCTAAAATAACCTTAAGAACCTGATTCGGTGCCCCTTCACGCACAGCCTTTATGTCGGAATAAACAGATGCATAGTCCTTTTCAAGCAGACTGCCTATATTTATAACCATATCAATTTCATCTGCACCATTGGCAACGGCGTCTCTAGTCTCCATTACCTTACTTAAAGTAGAATTTGCCCCTAAAGGGAAACCTATGACGGTGCAGATTTTAACCTTACTATTTTTTAAAAATCGCTTCACCCTAGTTACTTGACAGGGATTAACACACACGGCGGCAAACTCCGATGCCTTAGCTTCATTGCATAATTGCTGGATTTGACTTAAAGATGCCGTGGGTTTTAGAAGCGTGTGATCAATATGGGAGGCTAGCTGACTTGCACCGGATGGTTGAATCAAATCGGATTCTCTGTGAAA
The DNA here is from genome assembly GCA_012838515.1 of Natronincola sp. Taxonomy (GTDB): domain Bacteria; phylum Bacillota; class Limnochordia; order Darwinibacteriales; family Darwinibacteriaceae; genus DUPA01. The sequence continues at coordinate 3,360 of DUPA01000231.1, forward strand.
TGATTCCTTCATGGGTACAACTAAGCGAATACCTTGTTTAGCCAAGGCTAATCCAATTTCTTCCGTCTGCTGCTTAAACCATTGATGATCCATTAGCCCACTTCCTTTCATGCATAAAGACATGTACTAGTCAATATTCTTCCAGCTTTTGGCGCTCTGGACTGCCCTTTTCCACCCTTGATATAATTCTAGGCGTTTACCTTCCTCCATTGCCGGTGTATAAACAGTATCAACTTGCCACAACTCTCTAATATGCTCTTGATCTTTCCAAAAGCCAACAGCCAATCCAGCTAAATAAGCGGCACCGAGTGCTGTTGTCTCAAAAATCCTTGGTCTTTGCACTTTAGTCTTAGTCAGATCAGAAAGAAATTGGCAAATGAAGTTATTAACTGAGGCCCCCCCATCGACTTTAAGCTGAGTTACGGAGATGTTTGAATCGGTGGCCATAATATCAAGAACCTCTTTAGTCTGATATATAATAGATTCGAGGGTTGCCCGCACTATATGGGCTTTTGTTACCCCACGAGAAATGCCCATAATCATGCCCCTTACATAAGGATCCCAATGGGGCGCACCTAGACCAACAAAACTCGGTACAAAATAAATGCCGTTAGCATCAGGTACAGATAAAGCTAATGGCTCCGAATCTGCAGCCTCTACCAGCATCTCCATTTCGTCACGCAGCCATTGCACGGCGGCACCGGCAACAAATACACTGCCCTCTAAAGCGTATTCTATTTGACCATTTAAATCCCAAGCGATTGTGGTGAGCAGTCCGTTAGGGGATGAGATAAGTTCAGAACCGGTATTCATTAAAATAAATGCTCCTGTTCCAAATGTGGCTTTTACTGTTCCCGGTTCATAACATGCTTGCCCGAACAAGGCCGCCTGTTGATCTCCTGCAGAGCCGGATATGGGTATGCCCTTGGGGAAATTACCCAGGCTAACAGTTTCACCATAAATCTCACTGCAAGATCTAACTTCAGGTAAGATTTCCCGGGGAATATTTAGGATGTTCAATAATTCTTCGTCCCACTTTAATTCTGCTATGTTATAAAGAAGGGTGCGAGAAGCGTTACTATAATCCGTTATATGTTTTTCGCCGCCTGTAAGATTATAAATCAACCAAGAATCAATGGTGCCAAAAGCAATTTCTCCCCTTTGCGCCCTTTCTTTTAAGTGGGAATCGCGATCGAAAATCCATTTAATTTTAGTGCCTGAAAAGTACGGATCTAGAACTAAACCTGTCTTTTCTTTAAAAAGTGGCTCAAGCCCTCGTTCCCTGAGTTCCTCACATAAAGTCGCCGTTCGGCGGCACTGCCAAACAATTGCCCTAGTTACGGGTTTGCCGGTTTTTCTATCCCAAAGAACAACAGTCTCCCGCTGATTGGTAATGCCAATGGCCGCTATCTCTTCGGGGTCTATTTTTGTGTCGCTAATGATTTTTTGCAGTAGGTTCTTTGTCACTTCCCAAATTTCAGAAGCATCATGTTCCACCCATCCCGATCTTGGATAATACTGCTCAAATTCTTGATACACCTTGCCCACAATCTCTGATTTTTGATTAAAAAGTATCACCGTTGTGCCGGTGGTACCTTGATCTATTGACAACACAAACTTGCCGAGTAACATGGGCTTATCCCCCCTCTGTTACTCATAAATTCTGCAATCTAGCTCGTTTTCCTCCCTAATATACCTTCTTCAGTGGCTAAGTAATCCACAGGTTGATCCCATGTCTCAGGTTCTAAATCTTGTATAAAACTACTATAGACCAATCCTACGCGTATAGCCGAAGTCTCCGTCAAGAAACGATCATAAAACCCCCCGCCATAACCGATACGATAGCCACTTCGCGAAAACACTAAACCCGGCACTAATATTAAATCCAGTTTATTCGGCTCAATCGTAGGGGTTCCTCTGGTTGGTTCCGAAATACCGAATACTGCCGGTTCTAGGTTTTCTTTACCCGTGTATTTGGTAGGTATCAATGTCCTAGGTTTGTTTTGAACCACCGGAACATAAACATCAACACCCTTGTCCACTAAGTTGTCGGCTAAACTCCAAGTGTTGATTTCCCAGCTAAAAGACAAATAAAGCATAATGGTCTTTGCTTCCTGAAAAATAGGCCAATTCTCCAAATGGTGCTGAAGTGATTGATCCCATATTCGTCGTTGCTCAGCTACAACACCGGCTCTTTTTCTTTTAATTTGCCTTCTTAATTCATCTTTACTCACTAAAACTCACCGGCCTTAAAATTGAAACGGTTGATCGTTCCCAATCCAATAGATTGACAATTGCGTCTTGCAAGTCGCTTGGACTAATATTTTGTACCATATCCAAAAACAAGTGGTAAGGAGCATTATCAAAATGGTGACTAATATACCTATTGGCCACATACTCAAATGAATCGTAAGAAGCAATGTGCCTGCCATAAAGTTGGCGTTTTAAGCGCTCCACCTGTGCAGGCTCTAACTTCTCTGCTTTTAAGCCATTAATTATTTTTGTCAGCTCGCCGTGGAGACGTTCCGGTTCATCAGTATCTGAACCAATCATTGAATAAGCGAATCGCGTGTCACCTGAAAAGCTGGCTCCAAACGAATTATCCACAAGATTAGCATCATACAGCTGGGTAAAGTATTTTGAGCCGCGTCCGGTGATCAATCGCCAAACCAGGCCCATGATAATTTGTTGCCTAAGCAAATCTTCACCTTGCCAAATGGGATCATGCTTAAAACCCACTAGATAACGGGGTCTGGAAATTTGCAGTTTCTCTTCAACCCATGAATTTTGTACTTTGGCAGGTTCCTCAGGATGTACCCGTTCTATGGTTCCATTGTAATGTTCCCATTCGGGATAATTATCCTTAATAATCTGCAATGCCTCAGTGGGATCAATCGCACCCACTATGGCCAAAGCCATATTTCCGGGTTGGTAGAAGTTGCGATAGCATAATAACAAATCGTCAACTGTGATTTGATTAACCGATTCTACTGTACCACCAATATCTAATCGAACCGGATTTTGATAATAAAGGTTTTCCAACACAGAGGTGTGTAAGCGTTGATCGGGGTGGTCTTCATACATACGCAATTCTTGTTCAATAATCCCTTTTTCTTTTTCAACATTATCTTCTGTAAGGTACGGTTTGTTTACAAATTCGATTAGCTGAACAAGTGCCTTTTGCCAATCTTCAATGGTGGCGAATAAATAGCTTGTTTGTGTATGACTGGTAAAGGCGTTAACTGATGCACCAAATGAAGCAAAGCGTTCAAAAACGTTGCCTTCCTCTTCTTCAAAAAGCTTGTGTTCTAAGAAATGGGCTATTCCCGGCGGAACATTTACCACATCCTTACCAAAGGCCTTAAAACTAGAATCAATAGAGCCATACTTAGTCGAAAGCACGGCATAGGTCCTTAAGAATCCGGGCTTCGGTAAAAGAAAGACCGTTAGACCATTTTGGAGGTTATCTTTGTATATTATTTCGCCTGTGGGGGTTTTAATCTGCTCCATCATCAATCCTCCTGCCCATTGGGACTTAAAATATAGGTGGTATCTAGGCTTAATCGCTCCATGGCTTTAATTACGCCTTCCTTGCGAACATTTCGAATAGCTTCAATTACCTGTGCGCTGTCGCGCAATTGTCCGTTGACCAACCCAATTAAGTTACGATCGATAAAAGCTGCCGGACTATCCTGTGCGGCATTTGCACTACTTATTAAACCTTGTTTAGTCTGCTCTAGCTCGTGTTCAGTGATTTCCCCTGCTTTCATCTTGGAGATCTGCTCCCTAATAATCTCCATTGCTTGCTCTTTCTGGTCTCCATTAATTCCGGCATTAATCAAGAGAATCCCTTTGGTTCCCTCTAAGTTTGAACCTACGTAATAAGCTAGGCTTGCCTTTTCACGTACATTCATAAAAAGTTTAGAATGGGCAAAACCACCTAAAATACCGTTACCCACAACTAAATCATAGTAATCGTCGTCTAAATAGGTGCAGTTAGTGCGGTATCCCATAATTAACACAGCTTGCTGCATATTCATGTTTTCTTCCATGACTTTTTCTTCGGGGTTTTCCACGTTTTGCGGTAGTTTTAATTTTTGTTTACTTTCTCGTTTTTCAACTAGCCCTCCGATGAATTCGGCTACCCGATCTAAATCACGACCCACCAAGAAAATATCCATGGGGCAACTACTTAATAGATTGCCATAATGCAAACGGACGTCCTCGTTCTTCAAGTTTTCTAAAGTAGCCGGTTCGCCATACTTATAAATGCCAAAAGGCTCATTAGCGCACATCGTTTCTATCGCTCTCTTTATGGCATATGAACGCTTTTCATTTACTAGCCCCTCTAAATCTTGCTTAAGGCTTTGCTTTTCTTGTTTATAATAAGAATCGATAAAAGCTTCTGTAGACCCCGCGGGATTAGTAATAATATCCCAAAAAGTTTCAAGACCCCGTTCTAAAAGTGTGTCACCTTCAGGTAACAGGGATGAATCGATCATTTGATAATGGAGCTCTAAAATTTGCCTTTCGCCTATCTTTAATACATCGGAGCTAAAATTCGCCGCATATAAATTCTCTAATTCCTTTGCGATCTCAAGTGTTGAAGGGAACTTACCGGAACCCCTTCTGAGCAATAATGGAATTAAAGCTGTGCTAGTTGCGGTTTGCTTTTCAAGATTCTGCTGTATAAATATTTTGCAATTTAGTGTCTTAAACTTTTCTGTCTCACAGAGATGTAAACGTACACCCTCTGCTAAGTCCCGTTGTACAAAGTTCATTTTCGATCCCCCTTGCCCCGTTAGGTAACACTTTTATTCTTCCCTAAAACTCCTGAATTACCACAATAAGAATTTTGTCCGCAATGGGTGCAATCTAAGGTTATGGGAAAAGCCTCTACCCCTTGCGTTGCTCCGTTAATAATCTTTGTGCAGATTTCTCTGATCCAGGATTCGGTTTGCTCCGTATCTAAAAAACTATCATCTAAATCATATAGTTTATTGGGAATCAGGAAATAGGCCTTCGAGCTTATGGTGGGTTTACCGAATTCTTTTACCATTGCCCAAGCATAAATCCTAAGTTGCGCCTCGTAACTTTCACCTACGGTTTGTACTTGCTGAGCACTAATCCAGTTAGATTTAAAGTCAACAACTTCTAAGCCGTCTTTTCCCACAAACACCTGGTCAACCAAACCATTTATAAGGTAGTTTTCTACGGGAATAATGAATTCCTTTTCTCTGAAGATGTCCCAGTCATTTTGCTTTTCCTTGATTCGGCTGAAAAACTCGCTGTTTAAATAGGGCATAATTATCTCTTCCAATTGTTCCCTTTGCCTTTGTTCTAACTGTACTCCCTCCATGGTCGCGGCATATTGTACTAGTTCAGGTAGTTCCTCAGGATTCTTTATCTGTTCGCAAACCCTATGAACAATGTTTCCCCTTTGTAGCGCATTTATGGAAGGAGAATCTTTTTTCTCGCTTCCCGCCGAAACAACATCAATGCGATCAGGTACGCCGAGAATATAGCGTAAATAATAATAGCGGGGGCACCGAACATAATTCATTAATGAGGTTACCGAAAAAGACACTTGATTGTATTCAGGCGGTAGGGGATCGTATGTCACAGTCTCGAGTAAAGATACCTCATTTTCGTTATCTACAGGCTCTATACCGGGTAAATCCCCTTGTTCTACCCCATAAAGATCGCTCGGTAGCTCATCAAGATGCTCTTGTAGCCAACTCCACCAGCTCACTCCACCTGCCTTACCTTCTCGGGCACACCAATAAAATCTTTCTTCTGCGCGGGTTAAAGCCACGTACAGTAAACGCTTAGCTTCACTGATCTCTTCCGCGCTTTCTTGCTCTTTTAAAGCTTCATAACTATCCATGTTACGATAAGTAAGCCCAAAATCGGGATGGTACAGCACATCACCCCTTTGACCCCTTAGGAGATCTCCATTTGTGTCAGGCAAAAACACTACGGGGAACTCTAAACCTTTTGCACCGTGAATAGTTCTAAGAACTACTACGTCTGCATGCTCAGCATCTAAAAGTGCCTCGCCCTCTTTAGGGGCATCTTGAACCATGGCCCGGAGAAAGCGTAATTGTTCAGGTAAAGAGTAAAAGTCCAAAGCGAAAAGATCCCAGCTTTGTTCTAAAAGTTTCTCTACATTCGCCACCTTTTGCGGACCAAAAGGTAATCTAAACGTACTTTCTAAATATTTGGTACGCTCTAGAAGAGATGTTATTACATAAGGTGCCGGTGAAAAACGCGCTAATTCAGTCAAATATTCATAATCCCTGCGCGCCCTTTCCAATGCTTTCCGCTCTTTGCCTGTTAGCTTATGAATTCTATCTTGCTTAAGCCAAAATAAACCTTGGTCAGATATTAAATAAAAAGGGGAGCGCAAAACCGCCATCTTGCTTACCTCATCACCTGCATCTTCCAACCAACGAAAATAATTAAGAATATCCTGAATCTCCTGTTTAGAATAGAAGCCTCTACCGCTAAGATTCACGTAGGGGACACCGACTACTTTCAAAGCTTTCTCATAAATATGAACATTGGTCATGGCTCTAAAAAGCAAAGAAATATCCTTGTATCTAAATCCTTCTTCGTCTACTAATTGTCGTATTTTTAGAGCAATCTGCTCTGCCTCTAATATTCGGCTTTCATTAGCCGGTAGATCGTCAGTGTATGTCTTTAAGATTTTTACGCAAGGATCTTTAGCCCTCTCTTTATGGGCGATACTTGCTTCATATCCAATTAGATCATCTTCCATCAATCTTTGAAAAAACTCATTTACGAACTCAATTAACTCCGGTCTTGAGCGAAAGTTTTGTTCCAAGAAAATATTTTTTCCCGTATCTTCAATTTCTTCTTTTGTTTGAACAAATACCCCCACATCGGCACCGCGAAAGCGATAAATAGATTGCTTGGGATCTCCCACGACAAACAAAATAGTCTTGTCCGATACTAGGGCGTCAACGATCCTTTTTTGCAAGGGATTTGTATCTTGAAATTCATCAACCATTAGATGGGCAAAAGCGTAATCTTCTTTAACTTCAGGTTTTTGCAATAGTTCATAAGCAATTTGCTCTAAATCGTTAAAATCCAAGATCCCTAAAGACTTCTTACGCTTTTCATATAGCTTTTGCGCGCCAACCAAAATGCCAGCCAAAAAACTAATGTTCATTGCACCCTTATTGCTATAAATACCTTGTTCAGCAAAGCCTATTAGTTCTCTCAGTGGCAGAATCTCATCAGCGAGTTTACCCCTAATCTTTTTGACAAAATCCATTAAAAGCTCTAAAGCCTCTAGCCGTAAATCGTCATCAAAGTGATTTAGTTTCCCGTAAATAGACGGCCATTCCATTTGTAGCCCTTCCAAGGCAAGTTTTTGTGTGTTAGTTGAAGGCTGTAACTGTAACGCCTCTTCTACCTGTGACTTTAATTGTAATAAAGGAAATTCGCTTAAACTCTTTTCCTGGGTAATAAAGCGAGCAAAATCTAAATCTCCTTTACTGGCCATCTTTTCATATATACTAATCCCTAACTCAACCACATCTCCTGCGCTACCTAACTCTTCGGGTATTTCTTGTCCTTCAACCGAGTCTTCGAAAGCTTCTGTGAGTAAAACACTGCTCTCCCATTCTTCCGCTACCCTAAATCGCGGATCAATACCGGCTTGCAGAGGGTGTTCATGAATAATTCTTTGGCAAAGACTGTGTATTGTGGATATTTGGGCCTGTTCAAGGCTTTCTATCAGATCAGGTCTAACACTGCGCAAACGATCTTTCATTTCTTGGGCAGCCTTTTTTGTAAAAGTAATGGCCACTATGTCTTCAACTTCGATCCCTTTGTTTAGAAGATTAAGATATCGTTCGACCAAAACCCGGGTCTTGCCTGATCCGGCGCCTGCAGTCACGGCCACATGTCTATCTATACAAGTAATTGCTTCATTCTGACTAGGTGTGGGAGTAAACGCCATCACAAACCAACCTCCTTGCGGCAAATTCCTTGAAACGGACAAAAACTACAAATGCGGGTATTAGCGGGCTCAATGGGAAATCTTCCTTCCAAAATCGAGTCGATCAATCTTTCTAAAATTGCTTTAAACTCGCGATTTTGCTTAAGGAACTTATCGTCATCTAAAAGATTAGGCCCTCCACGCAACAAAAGAGGATTTTTATACTCTTCATGGTAAATACCCGGTCTTCGCCCATCTTTAGTTAAATAGTAGGCGACACCAACGTTACGCGCCTTTGAATAGAGATTTTCCGAGGCAAGAAGATACGTAGCCATCTGCACATCTTCCCCTGCTAGCATCGCTTTAATGGTGGGGGCTGTTCCGGTTTTGTAATCATATAAAATGTAAGCGCCGCTGGGGTGAAAATCTATGCGATCAATTCGTCCCCTTAACTCGACTGCGCCATAAGAAGTCTCTAGCACGACACCTTGGAACCATTTTTCCAAATACCGAGGTCTAAAACCCTGTTCTACTAAGTTAAGATCTTGGCGAATAAACCTCCGCATCGTACTAAGCAATTGTGCCGATGGCTTACTATCCTTTAGGGCATATTCGGCTCGAAGTAATGCCTCCAATTCGCGCTCCCCTTGTTCCACAGAGGGTATAGTTCCTTCTAAGTGACCACTCCAAAACTTGAATAATACATCGTGAATTATACTACCGTGATCACTTGGTGCCAGCTCTAACGAAACCTCTTCTTCCGGAGCGAGTTCGAGGATGTGACTGCAAAAAAACTGATATGGACAATTCGCATAAGAATTCAGTTGAGAAACGGAAAGACCCTCTTCTAAAATTCTGCTACGTAAGGTACTTAAAATCTCCTCATCTGTTAAAAGACCATTACCCAGAAAAAGAGATGGCTTATGATCCTTGTCTAGAGAAAGTTCTGTTGTTGGATTTTCTGCACCGGGTAAAATTGTGGCAGGAAGATTTAATTTTCCATCGCTATCAACTTCGGGATAATATAAGTTGACTGAACCAGAGACGGCAACCATTTGTCCATATAATTCTTCCCTTTTTACTATGTTTCGTGTTTTTGTTAACCAATGGGCATGTTTATACTTGGGAAATTGCCCTTCTACTAAACCTCCAACGAAAAGATACTCGTAATTATGGGCTCCCAATTGTTCAACACTGAGAATTTGCAAACGATCGGCAAAAACTCTACGCCCTTTGATTTGATAGCCATCCAGTAAGGTTTGGAACAATTGTAAAAACTGGAGTGGAGTACATACCCATTCGTAGTTCATCAATGACTCGGAGATGGTTTGCATTCCGTCCCAAGCCTTTACAAGTTCTGCCCAGTTAGTCAAATTTTCTTCAGGCAAAACCCACTTTTCCGGCTCTA
>DUPA01000232.1 GCA_012838515.1 Natronincola sp.
TAACTTGCAAGATGGTATTGATGGCGAAACTTTTGAGATTGAAGAAATGTATCCGGCTTATAAAGTTGTTGCCGAACTTCAAGAAGAAAAGGGCGCGGTTCGCTCCACCCATTATGCTTTAGAAGCGGAAAAGATCCATGCTGTCATGTTTACTGATGCTAAGAAAACGGTTATGGAGAAAAAAGATATTGAAATCGGTACTATTCAGATCTGCGATATTTGTGGCTATACCCATGACGGTGATGCTCCTGACAAATGCCCGATTTGTAGCGCACCGAAGAGTAAGTTCTTAGCGTTCGATTAAAATACTTTTGATGATCAAAACGGAGGTTTCCCGGCAAGGGATCCTCCGTTTTTACGTTTTCTAACAGGAACTTTAAGGGTAGAAGGAGAAATATTAAAATGGGGTTAAGAAAATATGGTAAAGGATGAGCAAATTGGTCACTAATTCTGTACAATCATTTTCAAAAGGGACTGTAGTATTCGTTTCCGGTGATGTTGCAACTGACGCTTATTATATCTTAGACGGTACGGTTGTGGTAACCCAAAATAGTAAACAAATATATCTTGAATCAGGTGGGATCATTGGCGAGTTAGCCTTATTGAAAGGAATACCCCATTATTATGCGGCTGTATGTGCCACAGATGTTCGTGCACTAAAGATTACTAAAGATAACATGCAAACCATTGTATTAAGTCAACCGCAAGTCGCCACTGCTTTACTTTATGAATTGGCTGAGCAGGTGGAAAAAGAAGACATGATTTTCACTCAAGGTCTTCGTGAGAATAATAAGCCGCAATCGGATAGCGATGAACGGATTTTACCCGAAGGTCATCCGACGTTTGACCAATTGGTGCCGGCCGAACATAATGAATACTTATTTCCCACAAATGTAGAGTGTCATATTTGTAAAACCCCATTTTCCGGACTTAGAACAAGGGTTACCCGTTTACAACTTGAAGAGCAAAGAACGGATTTTCGCACAGTATATCGTAATTTTGAACCGAATTTTTATTATATCTGGGTGTGTCCATGCTGTTCGTTTGCTTATCCGGAAAGACAGTATAAAAAACTCTCTAGGAGTGCAATTAATAAGGCTAAGAAAGAATGGCAAAAGAACCCTCCAAAAGGTGGCTTCGAATTTGATGCCCAGAGAAGTATTAATCAGGTTTTGGAATCTTATTATCTTACCATTCGTAGTTTTAACGCCACAGATGCCACGTGTGAGCAATGGGCTAATTTGTGGCTTAGATTGCTTTGGATTTATGAGGACTTAGATGAAAAAGAATTGGCTCTTGAGGCGGCTAAAAAATCACGTGATCATTTTGCCGAGGCCATGTCAACCGTTGCACGCAGTGCCGCGGGTGATCAGCAGTTATATATTATCTTAGCTGAGCTTGATCTTCGTTTAGATGATCAGGGCAGTGCTTTTAAGAATTTCCATGCCGCGGCCACAATGGTGGGGGGAGATCCTCGCAATAAACGAATCGCCACGGATCGTATTCAGGATTTAAGAAATCGTTAGATTTTTGATGCGGAAGAAGCTTTTTTGAGTAATTTTCCAAGTAAGGGTACAAACTAAGGGTAACTTGCTTGGAAAGGAGATTAATTATGCCTGATAAACGAAAAAAGGGTGCCCAAAGCAAAGAAGAGCAACTAGAAAACACGAGGGCTCGTATGGACGAGGCCGATGATAGGCTTGAACTTAGTAATATGTCTGAAGAGGAAAAAGAGAATATTAGGCTCAAAAATAAACATCGAGCAGAGCAAATTGAAGGTTTAGAGAGCGAACTGAGCGATGGATATGACGATGAAGATGAATGATAGGCATGCTTTTCCCCACTTGGTCGCTTGCTGAGTGGGGTTATTTGTTCTAAAGATTTCGTTGAATTCGCTTATTCTCTGTGCTATACTAAACAGGAATTGGGCCCGTAGCTCAGGGGATAGAGCAACGGTTTCCTAAACCGTGTGTCGGACGTTCGATTCGTCTCGGGCCCGCCATCTCTAACTGGTGTTTTATGAATTGGTCAAACTAAAACCTTGTGTCACTTGGGCAAAATTGGGCAAATCGCTTAGTTTTGCTTTTTTATTTTGCGTGCAATTTGTCATGTAAAAGCATTGTAGCGCCTCGAATTGTCTCCCTCTTACGTCATTCTTATCTTGGATATTCTGCCCTTGGTAATGATGCAACCCCTTCTTCGCCGGGACTCTCCGGGACAATGCCTGGGTTACGGTTGTAAACGGGGGAGTTTGGCAATGTTCCTTGTTAATTTTCACAAAACCCGACGTGTGACAAATTCTTCTTTTTACAATCGGGGCAAGTTTTCATTCTTAACTTCTTCTTCCTAAACATAAATTCAGAACAACATTCAGTCAATTTTATTTTAAAACAAGGGTCATAACCGGTCTTTAATCCCTCTACAACCCTTTTGCATTCCCCTAATTGAATTAAGTATAACAAAATCCATCAAGGTGTTACAACTTTAGTTTATTATGTCACTGTTAATAAAACACACTCATATCCAGTTTACAGCTTCGTGGCTCCAAGTTTTAAAAAATTCATCATCTCTTATCATCGCATCAAAAGGTTTTTCCGTTAACGTTATAATAGTTTGAATTACCACCTCTAAGGCCAAATCATTGAGAAAGATACTCTTGCAAAAATTTTCCCAGCGTTCTTGGATTGATTTATTAGCACTCAATCGCTTTATAATTTGAACTGAATCTTTTTCATAGGGTGTTCCTCTATTTGAAAAGGTGGTGGCAATTGCTTCTTGTATTTTTCGACCTTCAAAATCAAAAGTCGTAGCTAAGTAATATAGATCGTATAAATCTTTCATTCGGCTGCTAAGCTCCATAAGGGAGATAACTGCTTCTAATTTTTCTGAAATAACTGATTCTAAGGGATATGTAAGCACTATTGGTGGCTGAAATTCCGGTAAAAATACTGATAAAGATCTTTCTATGGGGCCCGTAGCTGTTAAATCACCCACCCCTAAATCAATATGAAAAGAGGTTCGGGTTCTTCCGATTCTCCCTATCAAACCGACTCTAATACCGGGGTATTTTGCACTTTCACCAATAATTTGCAGCTTCTTGATTTCCATTTCAACAACGGAATCTGCGGATTTGTTTGTAATAATTTCCTTGATTATTTTTTCAGCAGAATCTAAAGTGTTTGCTTGATTTCTCAGGAGATAGTCCGAATCAATCGTTGGTCTTGTTGCAAATTCACTTAGAGAATACAGAAGAAAACCACCTTTTAAAATCAGATTTTCACGATAAGAAGAACGAGAAAGGCGTCTTAATAACTCTTCTTGACAGAAAAGATTTAGAATTTGTTGAAATTGAATGTTCTCTTTTTTTGCTTTATTTCTGAGCCTATCAAGAACAGAAGCTACTTTCCTTCCATTAAAACCACACTCCTATATAAGTTTGTAGTTTGTTGTTAATATTAAACAAATTCCCGTATTCTAGCAGTCTGCGGAGATTTTTATCTGAATCCATGCTGTAATTTGCAATGGCGGTTCTGAAAACTTCTGTATCCAGCTTATTTTCATACCTAAGCAGATCTATAATAGTTCGCTCTTTATTAAATATGGGAACCTCTACACCATCAGTCATGTATTTATCTGCTCCGATTTTTAGGTACTCGGATTTTAAATAAAATGGTTTGATTTGCGGATATTCTATTTCGTAAAGACTTTTTTCACTGTTACGATCTACCGCTATTTGCCAAGCTAGGGGTACCCGATCTATGTACCCATAATGAAATAAAGCACTTTCTAAAAAGATGACTGCCTTAGGAAAAAGACGTGCAATAATTAGTTCGTCTGTAGGTGTAAAAGCGGAATGTTCATAGAAGCCCCGTTTGATTCGGATTATTTCTCCTGTTGATACCAGGGAGCTGATTTGGCGACTGCTTAAGCCCAATTCATTTAATTCTTTTGTTTTTAGCACCCCTCCCCTCTTAACAAAATCGTCATAAATAAGGTTAAACATTTGTTTTGCACTCCATTCTCCGCTTTGCTCCCGTGATGCGGGTAGTTAAGTGCATTATATCCTTTTTTAGACAATTGTTCAACTGCTTTTAGTATATACTGTGGGTAAAAAAACAAAAGCCGCAGTTAATCCGGCAACCGGAGGTGTAGTTGCATCAAAATATCAAATAGCTTGTGGCATAAACAATACAGCCTATATCACTCATCACACAGCATTCGAGTTCTATGGATTAGCGAATCAAGTTTACTACGAGGTTTATGTTGGTTCCGTACCGAGATTTAATGATTTCGAGTTTGGAGGTATTATTTATAAACGTATAGCACCCAAAATTAAACAGGGGATAGTAGAATCTCGTAATACTCAGGGAATAAGGGTTATCGATTTAGAGCGAACAGTAATTGACAGCATTAAAGATTTTGAAAAAGTCGCAGGTTTTGAAGAACTTATAAATTGTCTATCCTTAGTACATTATCTGGACGAATCAAAGCTGAAAAAGTATTTAGATGCCAACGGTATTCAAGGGTTATATCAACGTCTTTGACCGGGGATACCTTGATCACAAGCAATTTGACCAATACTGCGATAATCAAATCCTATTTGTCATTAGGCTAAAAGAAAATGCGATTATTGAAGAGATGACTGAACTCGATGTCAATCCGGAGAGTCCGATAAAAAGAGACGCAATCGTCTTTCTTGGCAAGAACAATCAACGGATGAAACATCCACTTCGCCTAATTGAGACAGAAGATACAGAGGGAAACCCCTTTAGAATTCTCACCAATGTAACCGTCTTCACAGCAGTAGAACTTGCTGATGTCTATCGTCACCGCTGGAAGAACGAGCCGTTTTTCAAATGGATCAAACACCATTTGAAGGTGAAACATTTCTTTGGCAACGGTGACCAAGCAATAGAAAATCAATTCTACATTGCTCTAATCACCTTTTGTGTGCTTATCGGGCCCGCCATTAAATATCTATAAATAAGGCATTTGAGACCGGTACCTTTAAGGGGTATTGGTCTTTTTGCTTTCTTACTTTTAAAAAGCGTTTTGTTGGGAATTGTCGTGTAGAATTACGGTGGAATCATTTTTAAGTATAAAATTAGGGTGTTTGCTACGCAAAGTAGCAAAAAACAGCCCATTTGAAATGTAGAGTTGCTGGTGGTTGCGGCGGAGACGTGTTAAAATTAGGCAAATCATAGGAGGTGTGATATGGACTTCGCAGCAAGATTAAAGGTTTATAGAACAAATGCTAAGTTATCACAAGAGCAGGTTGCTGAAAAACTTCACGTATCGAGGCAGGCTATCACCAAGTGGGAAACAGGGCGTGGGTTACCGGATATGGAGAATTTGATTTCCGTAGCCAAGCTTTTAGATGTGTCCATCGACGAGTTAATTTACGGTGAGGTAAGAAGCGAATTGACCAGAGGGTTCAAATACGAAAGTAAGATAGAATACGATTTAGACGAAGTGAAGCACTTCGATTTGGTGGTTGAAGCGGCTAAAAATATTAAGTTGCGTGGTTATGACGGAGAAAAATTGCATGTATCTTTAATGTCCGACGAAATCGCAAATTTGGCTAGACTTCTAAAGATAAAACTAGATGATCAAAAGAAGATTCTTGATCTTACGCTGAAAAAAGATAAGGCGTTAACAATTGCTACGCTTCAGGAGAATTTATTTGTTGAAATCCTTTTGCCCAAAGAATACTTGGGGTCAGTTGAACTACAAAGTAAAGCGGATTCTATAACTATTACAGATCTTAAGCAAACCCATCTTGAACTCGGTGGCAAGCTACATGAAATTAATTTAGAGGATTTAAACGGACGAGTGGAGATTGATTGCAATACTGATCTAAAGATTAATTGCGCTAATAGTAAGGGGCGATTGGAAATCAACCAAATAAAGGCCAGTTCAATTTTGCACCTTTCCGAAGAATTAAAAATTCAAGCGTTGGTTTCCGGTATGAAAAACCAAATTTTCTTTGCAACTAAAGGTTCTCCATCTGATGATTTTTCATCAGAAAGCCCCGATTTAACTATTGAACTAAATGGTCTGAAATCGGAGCTAATTATTGACCTGGGGAGTGTTTAAATAAATGGAACATTATAAATATAAGCCTTGGCGATTTTACTTTTATGTCTTTGCTTTCACTTGGTTATTTTGGATAATCGCCGCCTTAGTAGGCAGAAGCGAGGATCAATCTAATTTGGCTCTTGGATTTATGCTCCTTGGTCTACTCGTTCCGGCTTTGACAGCTCCTATTATGGTTTTCACTTCAGGTAACATGTTGTTGAAGGCAGATTTTAAGCGTAAACTCACGGGCTTTTACCGTCTAAATATCAAGAATCTCTTTTCTGCATTTGCAGTTTTTGCAGGTGTTGTTGTGATATCTATCGGCATTTCCCTTCTTTTCGGAGGTAGTCCAAAGCAATTCGGACTCACCGAAGGTTCTTCTTTTTCAATCTACGGAGCTTCGGCTTTGATTACTATTTTGCTTGCTTCCATCATTGAAGAAGTGGGTTGGCGCGGTTATGGCGAAGATGCCGTGGGTTACTATCATAGCTGGTTTTGGGAATCAATTATCTTTGGCACAGTCTGGTCTCTTTGGCATTTACCCTTATTTTTTATTCCCGGAAGCTATCATCATGGTCTAGTAGCCTTAGGACCCATCCATGTCGCTAATTTCCTAATAAGTGTGGTGCCTTTTGGCTTTATTGTTACCTGGGTTTATCTCGGAAATAATCGTAGCATGCTGGCGAGCATTCTCTTTCATATCTTTGTGAACTTTTTGCAAGAAAATATTGCCATGACTCCGGAGACTAAGTGTATTCAAAGCCTTGTGATTTTTGCCGTGGCAATTTTGATTGTGGCACTGAATCGCAACATGTTCTTTGATCGCAGTCATATTGGGCGGCTGTTAGAAAATGATGGGAGGCTTAGATCGTGAAACTCTTCAACAAGAATTTTAGTTTGGTTGTCCTTGGGCAAATCGTCTCTTTATTTGCCGCTTCTATTTTACGCTTTGCCCTCTCCACCTACATTCTAGACATAACGGGAAGACCTGATCTTTTTGCTTTAGTCTTTGCCGTGTCGGCAGTTCCCGGTGTTTTATTATCACCATTAGGGGGAGCCATCGCTGATCGCTTCAATCGTCGTAATCTCATGGTTATTTTTGATTTTGCAAGTTCAACTGTGGCTCTATCGGCGGCGCTTTTATTTGCCCAGGGGCTCCTTACAGTCTCAGTCGTCGGCATAATTATGACCTTACTTGCCATGATTAGTTTCATTTATCAACCCGCGGTTCAAGCAAGCATTCCGGTTCTACAGACAGAGGGAAATCTGGAAAAAGCCAATGGTATAGTAATGGGAGTGGGTGCTCTCTCCGGTCTTAGCGGTCCAATTGTGGGGGGACTTCTTTATGGACTTGTAGGCTTGAAGGTGCTAATCGAAATTAGTTGCTTAGCCTTCTTTCTGCAGTCATGGAGATTTTAATTGAAATTCCTTTTGAGAAAAAATCCATTAGCCAGAGCATGGCTGTGCTTATCTTTAAGGATATAAAGGATGGGTTTTATTATGTGACCAAAAGAAAACCGGAGATTTTCAAGATCATGACCCTTGCGGCATTACTTAATCTTTTCTTAGTTCCTTTTTTCATAATCGGTCTTCCTTACATCTATCGAATTACTCTGGGGTTAACTGATAGGTTATACGGCCTTAGTCTTGGTGTTATTGAACTAAGTACCATCGTGGGGGCTTTAACAGTGGGGCTCGTGACCAAAAGGATGCAATTAAACACACTTTATAAATGGATCTTTGTTATCAGTACTTTCTTTGCCCCCTTGGCTCTGGCTTTTGTACCACAAGTGCTAAAGCGTGGTTTTCTTGCTCCCTTTTTTATACTTAATCTCTTTGCCATACCAATTGCCATCATGGTTACTCAACTTTCAATATTCGTGATTACGGCCATTCAAAAGGAAACTCCCAACGATTTATTAGGCAAGGTAATGGCTACCATCACCGCGGTGTCGCAATCGGCCGCCCCCTTGGGGCAACTTTTATATGGTGGGTTGTTCGCAGCATTAAAAGGGGCAATTTACGTGCCATTGTTGATCATAGGCGTAATTGTCTTTTTAATAGGGCTTGTGGGAAAGAATTTTAAGCTGAATTAAATTCGAGCGGAGACCGAGCGGTGGAGTTAGTGAAAGGCAAGTGGTAAATAACAATGAAGAGATCTCTGTAACTATCCTTGCGGATAAATACAGAGGTTTTTTTGATTAAAACGCTCTTGATTCAAGACTAAAGTATTTTTAATTAAGTTAAATCTTGGTAGTGTTTTCCTAACAAGCGAAGGTAATAAAGTTAAATTGTCGAAATGATGGTGCAATCGCGGAAAAGTATGGTAAAAGTTTTTATCATCAGTATCTCGTAGTAAAAGTCTTCTTTTGGAAAGGAGCCATAAGGTGAATAATGTAACTAAGATAGAATATCTAAACATAATGATTAATGAGGATTTAAAAAATCGCTTTACGACGATCTGCGAAGAAAAATCTATTGATTCTAGTGCTTTAATACGGAATTGGATTGAAGGATTTGTCACTGAGCAGGAGCGACCTTTAATCAGCATGGACTTGCTCGACATCGTTTGGAAATTAAACAAAACAAAGGAACAATCAATGAATCAAGTTTGCTGTAGTGTAGCTAATCTATTGGGATACGATGGTTGTTCTGATGAGCTTTTCCATGATCTTGCAGCTATATTGCTCCGGCGTGCTAAAGATCAAGGTTGCTTTGAGGTGTCCGATGGTACGCAACGTGGGAAAGTCTTAATCAATGGGGAGAATGTATATTTCATGCTCAAAGATAGCATCGGAGAATGGTCAACAGAATCTTTGTTATGAAATTACATAATCTGGGGGGTCTGTCCCCCTTATGCAAGTTACAGAAACGGAGCAGGTCAAGGAAGTTGCTCAAAAAGAGGAAACGCCTGAGAAAGTAGTTTCAGCTACTTTGGGTGCTTTGAGAAAGTATGACATGCAAACCGCTAGGATGCATTTTCCGGAATGGCAATTCGAAAGGGAGTTTGATGTAGAAAACCGTGAACTTAAGGATCTTATGCGAACAATATTGAAGGATATGAAGTATAGTATTTTGGGTTCTTCTGTGGAAGGGGATTCCGCGGTTGTCACGGTGAAGATAACCAACACCGAACTGGGCAGTGTGGCTAAAGAATGGTTTCGCAAGCTAAGATACAGTCAAATGGCGAGTGTTATTTCCGGTTCTGATCCGCGGGAGCCGAAGGAACTTATAGATCTGTTAAAAGAAGAGTGCAGAAACAATCGCGGTTTGGGGCATTCGGCTACGGTCGATATTGATTTAATAAAGGTCTCTAATAGTTGGAATATAGACATTTATTCGCCTGATCTATTAATGGCAATTTGGGGCGGTGCAGATGGTGAAATAAGACGTTCTATGTAAAGCTAAAAGACAAATAAAGATAATGTTTGTTCTTTAGCGATTCTAAAAATAGCAATGGCAAATTTAACTGGTCAAAAATTGTGCCAGTTCACAGAAGATTGTTTTGTTAA
>DUPA01000233.1 GCA_012838515.1 Natronincola sp.
AAGTCTCCTGCAAGTAATGTACCTAAAGTTGCACCTAAAGTTATTAGAGTAAATGCATGATAACGTTTGATTTTATCAGTCGTGCGCATATAACCGAAGGCATAAACTGTAACTAAAAGCCACACAACACTGGCAATAGTAACTAAAATAACGCTTAGCCAATCTATTCTAAAAGAAACTCCAAATGGAGGCAATAATTTGGGATAATCTAAAACAACTAAAACCTTGTCTCCCTCTAAAAATGTATACAAAAAGAGGCAAAGCATGGTTGTTACAGTGGTAACAGCCATGACAACCCTATCCCTTAACGTGTCGTTCATATCCACTGCTGCAACAAATAGTCCTCCTAAAATAGGAATAAAGATAATCAGAAATGGAAGCATTGTGGTTCCTCCCTGTTTTTATGGTCTAATAATTATAAATTCGCTGCTAGTTCAGTTTTCCCTGTTAATGCAGATATCTTAAACACCATAAGGGTTAGGCTGTTCACTAGTTGTGGTAGTATATTCCACATCGGTGTAAATAAAAACTAAGGTGTTCTCATCTACCATAGCCCCAGACGCGGGAACCTGACCAATTATTCTCGAACCTTCGCCCACAGTACCTACTCTAAATCCGTTTCTCTTCAAAACTGCTTCCGCTTGAGCTAATGACAACCCAGTAAGTTCAGGAACCTTAATTTGTCTTTCAGTGCCTCTGTCAACCTTTCCCCTTTTTACATTCAGATAGGGTAGAGCTTTTTCAGCTAATCTGGCATAAACTGGCGATGCTATGATCCCCCCATAAAAAGCGCCTTGCGGCTCCCAAAGAACCAAAAGTGCAGCCATCTGCGGATCATCTTTAGGAGCAAATCCACAAAAGGAAGTGACCATTTTAGAGTGGGAATAGCGGCCATGTTCTACCAATTGGGCCGTACCCGTTTTGCCCGCAACCTCATAGCCTTCAACTTCGGCATGTTTGCCCGATCCCAGTGATACAGCTGTACGTAGGACATAAGCCGTTGTATCAGCCGCAGATGTCGAAATGATTTGCCTTTGCTCAGGGATATCCGGTGGATAGCTTCCCTCTTTTGTAACTAACTCTTTGACATAGTGTGGAACGGAATAAATACCCTCATTGGCAATGGCACCGAAACCGGCAATAAGCTGTATTGGGGTAACAGTTAGTCCCTGACCGAAGCCAATATTTGCCCAAGTAACCAAGGGAATTTGAGGGGAGGGTTTTCTTAACGTGCCTCCAATTTCACCGGGGAAGTCTATACCGGTTTTGAACCCCAAATTAAAGCTGGTTAAGCCGTCATAAAATCGCTGATCACCCAAATCCAACGCCAGTTTAGCATAATAGGGATTGCAAGAGTTTTGCATGGTTTCCGCAAATGATTGTGAGCCATGACCACCGCGATTCCAACAACGCACATTCCAGCCGGATACACGAATATAACCCGGATCAAAAAAGCCCGATCGTAACGATGCCACACCTTCATTTAGGGCAATGGCCGCGGTAATTGCTTTAAATGTAGAGCCCGGTTCGTATGTGTCAGTTACAGCGATGTTCTTACGTTTTTCCGGCTCGTACTTGACAAATTCATTTAATTCAAAACTAGGATAGATAGAATTGGCCAAGATCTCTCCGGTTTTCGGGTCTGTCATTATAATTAGGCCGAGGCGCGAACCGGTTTCCAATGTTGCCCTGCGTACCTCTTCATCGGCCATTTTTTGCAAAAATAAGTCTATTGTCAAAACCAGGTCATTTCCCTTTTCGCCGGGTAGATACCCCCTAATTCCGTCTTCTAAGCTTCTACCGTGGGCATCCCTTTCAAATACTGCCTGACCTTTTGTTCCCCGTAAGTAGGAGTCATAATAAAGCTCTAACCCTTCCAATCCTTGATTGTCTATTCCTACAAAACCCAAGACCTGTGGTGCCACTGACCCGTTAGGATAGATGCGTGTTGATGTGGGTACAACTCCAATACCGGGCAAATTTAGACTAACTATTTCCCTCGCTTCTCGGTCACTCACTTTTTTCTTAAGCCACTCCACTGCAGAACGCTTTTTCAATCTCTGATATACAAAATCAACATCAAGATTTAATAGCGAAGCCAAGGTTTGTGCCGTACTAGGCGCGTCAACAATCTCCGCGGGAACAGCATAGACTGTATGGGCACTTATGCTTGTGGCTAAAGGAATCCCATTACGATCATAGATTGATCCCCGTAGACCCTCAAGGGGTATGGCTTGTAGCCGTTGCTTTAAGGCCTTCTCCTGGTAAAATGAATTTTGCCATAGTTGAACATAAAATAAGCGAAAAAAGAAAAAGAAAGAAACCATTATAATAATATACAACAAGGTAAGAATGCGCCTTTGATTTAATGTACTTGGTAAAGACCTCATCTGATCACATCCTTTTTCGTTTGAGTAATAGAATTACCTTATTGAAGATTCTTTTAAGCCAGGTGCCGAGCCCGGTACCTTGCTGTGCAACCAAGTCCAAACGTACTAATTCTTGGTTAGAACGGCTAAACACTACTTCACCGATTTTATCTCCCCTTTCTACCGGCGCCCTTAATTTCTTTAAAATGTGAATTTCTTTTTCATACTCTAAATCTGTTTCTTCGACTCCCACTAATGAAAAACCATTGGGTAAAACCGCATTAACCTCATGTTTTACACCATCGGGAACGATTACCGAAGTTAACACTTCCTCATTGGAGATTAAGGTTCTTAGATTACCAAAAGCCCACTCCAGTAATTGCTTATTCTCTGCGTTGCGCACCTCTCTGCTTTTTGCTCCCAGTGTAACGATGATTAGGCGCTTTTCATGACGCATGCATGAGGTTATTAATGTGTGTCCCGCGGGGGTTGTTGCACCTGTTTTTCCCCCTTCAACACCCGCAAGATCCAGAAGAGGATGACTATTTGAGATTTTCCGTTCCTGAGTTTTTAAATAATACTCCGGTGTGGATAAGATCCGCCTAAATAATTCGTGCTGAAAAGCAATGTTTAATAAAACAGCTTGATCATAGGCCGTTGAATAATTATTGCTAAATATTGATAGAAGCCCTGTGCAATCAACATAATGTGTGTTGTTTAACCCAAGCTCGGCAGCCTTATTATTCATCAATTTAGTGAAGTTCGCCTCTGAACCGGCAACATACTCTGCAATTGCCACTGCAGCGTCGTTTGCAGAAACTAATGCGGTTGCATAGAGTAATTCCTCTAGAGTAAACTTATCGCCATTCCTTAAATTGATTTGAGTTCCACCGCGACTTGCCGCATTTGCACTGGCTGTTATTATTGCATCTAGACTTAAGGAATTGTTTTCAACAAGTTCAACGACTAACAGTAAAGTCATCACCTTAGTTATACTTGCAATTGAACGTTCTTCGTGGGCTTTTTTCTCAAACACCAAATAATTATAGTCCCCGTCATAAACTGCATATGCAATTGAACTAAGTTCAGGCGGTGAAATTAAAGCCCCGAAGGCACAAAAATTCGTAGCTATGACCAAAAGCAAAGTAAAACCGAAGATTTTAAAAGCCTTCATATCTTTCCTCCTTTCACTTTCTTAAAATAAATACGTACCACCTAGCCTAATTAGTACATATAGTAAAAATGGAGGTAGAAAGGAGGATAAAAATGCATAGTGTTTTGCTTTTAGATAAGGAAGAACTTTTTAATCATTATGTGAGCACACACCCCTGTGGTGATGTATTGCAAACCACTTGGTGGGGTCGACTGAAAAGCACTTCCGGCTGGGGGTATTTGCCCCTTGGGGTAATGGAAAATGGCGCATTGCAAGCTACTGCTTTAATATTAATCAAAAGATTGCCCCTAAATCGCACGTTGCTTTATTCACCTCGAGGTCCACTTTACTCCAATGAAGACGCTCTATTAACTTTACTTCATGCCGGAAAAGATCTGGCCAAAAAAGAAAAAGCCCTTGTCTGGAAAATGGATCCTGCAATTGCAAGAGATGATGATCAGTGGATGACATTCGTAGAGAAGCAAAAACTTAAACAGGTTGACGCAGGTTTGGATTTTGACGGAGTTCAGCCGCGCTTTGTCATGACCTTAAACTTACATTCGTCTTTGGAAAACTTACTTAAAGATATGAAAAGTAAAACAAGATATAATATCAGGTATGCTAAAAGACAAGGGGTTGATGTGAGATCAGCCAAAAACAAGGCTGATTTAATGGTCTTTTACGACCTACTCCAAGAAACTGCACTTAGAGATAACTTTACTATTCGACCCCTATCTTACTTTGAGGCCATGTGGGAGTACTTGGTGGAAAATCAGCTTGCCCAGCTGTTTTTGGCCTATTTTGAAGATATACCGCTTGCGGGAGCCATTGCTTTCCGTTTAGGTAAAACAGTTTGGTATGTTTACGGGGCATCTAGCAATCAAAAGCGTAATTTACAAGCACCACATCTAATTCAATGGGAAATGATCAAGTGGGCTAAAAGTCGTGGTTGCTCTGTTTATGATTTTAGAGGCGTTTCGGGAGATTTAAGTCCGGAAAATCCTCTCTACGGACTATATCGCTTTAAGGAGGGCTTTGGAGCACAGCTTAGGGAGTATGTGGGAGAATTTGACCTACCCTTGAGTCGAGGAGGTTATGGGCTATGGCAGGGAGGGTTAGCACTACACAACAGAATCAGAAACAGGAAGAAATAGAGCTTCTTAAATTTTCATCTTGGGTGGAAATTGACCTAAATGCCATCGCCCACAATTTGCAACAAATTCGCTCCCATAGCAAAGCTTCTGTCCTTCCCATTTTAAAAGGAAATGCATACGGACATGGAGCATCAATTCTTGCTCCCTTTTTGATTAGCCACGGTTGCACCCTTTTGGGCGTTGGCACGGTAGATGAAGCATTGAGTATTTTAAGTCTAAGTAAGGTTCCTCTTTTGGTACTTGCACCGCCTTTACCTCATCAAGTACCTCTGACCGTGAAACATGACATAACGAATACAATCACCTCTGACGATCAGTTGGAAACCTTGTCAAATGCAGGTGTACAACAACGCAAAAAAGTAATGGTACATCTAAAAATTGATACGGGTCTAGGAAGATTGGGGGCAACGCATGAAGAAGCATTAGAAATTGCAAAACAAATAAAGAGGCTGCCTTTTGTTTCATTGACAGGAGTATTTACCCACTTCGCCGATGCCTCACATGACCAAAGATTCACCGGCCTACAACTTCACAGACTTCTACAACTGAAGGCCGAATTTAATAAACTGGGATATAATGACCTGGTGTGGCATGCAGCGAACAGCAAGGCTCTTCTATCATCGCCAAACAGTCAACTTGATTTGGTGAGGATTGGTACACTATTATACGGCCAAACACCTCAAAGTTTAGATTCAACATGGCAACTGGCTGATACGTGGGAATTTAAAACAAGACTTATAGAGGTTAAAACACTACCTCCCGGTCATTCTGTGGGCTATAGCCGAGAGTATCGCACAAAATCGGCTCTACGTATGGGTGTAATTCCCGTGGGCTACAATCACGGTTTAAAGCTAGAACCGCAGGTTGCCCAATGGCGTCAATTTAAGCACGCACTAACGGCATCAATTAAGACGAAGCCGTTTGTTTTTCATGAAAAAAAGCCCCTACCAATTCTTGGGAAGGTTAGTATGGGCTTAACTTGCCTTGATTTATCAGGTGCTCCTGAACTTGAAGTCGGCGATGAAATCACCGTTAAAATGCGCCGTGCTACTTCGAATAGTAGCCTTCCCAAAGTTTATTTCTTAAATGGGCAAATAAAATGTATCCTTTGGGAAAATCAGATCTTCCATGGCGGTCAATGGAAAACTAGTTCAACAAATCTTTTCTAAACAAAATTTCTTCTTGATCGTGGGTGTTAGCTTGTGCTAGATATCCTTCCTTGCCGATAATGCTAGATCGGCCTTCGAACTTTAAGTCCCAAAGTGAGCCGACTAACATTGGATTAATAGCCAAATCAAGTTC
>DUPA01000234.1 GCA_012838515.1 Natronincola sp.
GAACCCTTTTGCACTTGGATTTTCACGAAATCGATCTTACTAAGAAACTTGAAATCACCGTACCCGTTAGGGCATTGGGTGAAGACGCACGAGTAAATGATGGCGGCGTACTTACACTTTTATTATGGGAAGTAACCGTATCATGCTTACCTACTGATATTCCTGAGGCTATAGAAGTGGATGTAAGTGAATTAGAATTAGATCAAACAATCACGGTGGCAGAGCTTAACGTACCTGCTGGTGTTGAAATTTTAGACGATGCTGATGAAGCGGTTGTTAAAGTTGACATTCCTGAAATGGTACTCGAAGAGGACGAAGAAGAACTCGACGAAGACGGCGAAGCAGTCGAAGGCGAAGAAACCGAAGAAGAAGAAGAAGCAGAAGCCGACGAAGAAGCCGGGGAATAAAACACTTAAACATTTACAACGACGCACAGTGCATTGTGTCACTGTGCGTTATTCGTGATCTAGTTGAAATTTTTAGGGGGATAATTGGTGAAAGTAATTGTGGGCTTAGGTAATCCCGGGCTAAGATATGCCAAGACAAGGCATAATTTAGGATTCTGGGTAGTGGATTTATTGGGTCAAAGGTGGCAGATACCTTTGACTAAGCATAAATTTAAGGCAAAATACGGCGAGGGTGTAGTTAACGGCGAAAGATTGATTCTTGTAAAACCGCAAACTTTTATGAATCGCAGCGGTGAAGCCGTGGGTGATATAGCAAGATTTTATCACCTTCCCATAGAAGACCTTTTAATTATTTATGACGACTTGGCTCTTGCACCGGGTCTTATTCGTATTAAGGGTTCAGGAAGTTCCGGTGGTCATAACGGTATGGCAAATATAATAGACCATCTCAGCTCTCAAGAATTTCCCCGTTTACGTATTGGAATTGGTCAACCACCTCCCCAAATGGATACTGCTGATTATGTATTGCAGGTATTCGATCAAGGTGAAATTAAAATGATAGAAGATGCGTGTTGTGACGCGGCCGATGCAGTAGAAATGTGGCTTAATAAGGATATACTTTCGGTTATGAATTATTATAATAAGAAGCAAACTAATAATAAGACCTAAGGGGAAAGGGGAAGACGATTTGTCTCTACAAGGTCTGGTCGATCTAGTGCGCCAAAGTAAAGAAATTGGTGCCATTCAAGAAAGAGTACAAGCGAAAACGCGGCAAGGACAAATTATTACGGGGCTATCAGGTGGACAACGTTCGGTATTCTTAAGTACGATTTACGATCCAAAACAGGTTATGTTAGTGGTAACCTCTAACTTAATACAGGCAGAAAAGTTGGCTTTAGATCTTAACGAGCTTAATCCGGAATGCAAAATTTTGATTTGGGAAGCAAATGAATTGTTACCCCAAGAAGAAGCCATATCGGCTTTGGATTTGCGCTTAAAGAGGCTGGAGATCATGCAAAGCGCCTGTAGTCCCGGTACTGTGATTTTAGCCCCCATATCAGGATTGTTAGAAGGCCTCGTACCCTCGGTCCGTCTTTTGAAGTCTGAATTTTCGATTAATATGGACTCTGTTTTAGACTTAGATAAAATAGGCGAACTATTAGTCTCTTTAGGTTATGAGCGGACTTCTATGGTTGAAAGTTGGGGTCAATTTAGTATTCGAGGCGGCATTCTTGACATATCTTCCTTTTATCAAGATTATCCTGTGCGCATTGAGCTCTTTGGTGATGAAGTGGATTCTATGCGCTTTTTTGATTTTGAGACTCAAAAGTCATTAGAAAATGTTTTTGACATTAGGATTGGCTCTGCTAGGGAGACACTTTATGACTTAGCTGATTTAGAGAAGATCAAAGAGGCCATATGGCGTGATGCAAAAAGCCAAAGTGAAAGATTGCATCGCGTGGGTTTGGGGCAAGAGGCAGATGACTTATTAGCACGCATTTCGGCACACTTTGAGGCTTTTGATGAGCGTGGATATTTTCCCGGTATGGATCAATATAAAATGTACTTTGGAGAACTTGTAACCTTGTTGGAATACCTTCCAAAGGATATCCTGCTTGTTTTAGATGAACCTGTACGTTTAAAGGAAGCGGCCACTGCTAATTTGCTAGAGTTAAGGGAGACCCTGGCAGGATTGATTGAACGAGGCCGTGTTTTACCCACATTAACAGAGTTGTTTTGGACTTGGGAGCATTTATGGTTAACTTTTCAAAAATACTCTCCTGTTTATTTATCCGTATTGGGTAAGAGAGTTTCCGGAATGGAGGCAGTAAATAGTAACGCCCTTAGTTTACGCATGCCGGAGCATTTAGGCGGCAGTATTGAACGCATGTTGAAAAGAATAAAACAATTGCGTAAGGATCACTATCGCATTCTTATTCTAACTTCAACGGATAGACATGGTAAAAGGATACTTGAGATACTTCGTGATGATGAAATTCCCGCGGTGTATGTGGATGAGCTTAAAAATGAGTTACAAGTTGGTAATTGTGTAATTACAACCGGTAGCTTGGAAACGGGTTTTGAGTTTCCCCCGTTCAAGCTGGCGGTGCTTACAGAGCTTGAACTTTTCGGAAAGAGCAAGCGCACTAAGGCACGTAAGGAAGCCAAGGTAGATGAAGGATTAAGGATTGTTCCCCAGGATTTGCGAGTGGGCGACTATGTTGTGCATATTAACCACGGAATCGGTCAATATCTCGGTATTGAGGCTTTA
The DNA here is from genome assembly GCA_012838515.1 of Natronincola sp. Classification (GTDB taxonomy): domain Bacteria; phylum Bacillota; class Limnochordia; order Darwinibacteriales; family Darwinibacteriaceae; genus DUPA01. Next base: position 2,680 of record DUPA01000234.1, read on the forward strand.
GAGGTCGATAACCGCTCAAAAGATTATTTAAATATTCGTTATTCAGGGGAAGACCGGCTTTACGTACCAACTGATCAGCTTCATCTTTTACAACGTTATATAGGTTTAGATGAGGGGACTCCTCGCCTTTCTAAGCTTGGGGGCAATGAGTGGGCCAGAGTAAAAAGTAGGGCGAAAGAGTCTGTGCAAGAGATGGCGGAAGGGTTAATTAAGCTTTATGCCGAGCGAGAAGCAATTGCCGGTCACGCCTTTCCGGAGGATACGCCATGGCAAAGGGATTTTGAAAATTCCTTTGCGTATGAAGAAACCTTAGATCAAGTGCAAGCCATCAAAGCAGTTAAAGAAGATATGGAAAAACCAAGACCCATGGACCGTTTGCTTTGCGGCGACGTGGGCTATGGTAAGACGGAGGTGGCAATTAGGGCTGCGTTTAAAGCTGTTGCAGATAATAAACAAGTGGGTGTTTTGGTACCCACAACAATTTTGGCGCAGCAACATCATCGAACGTTTATAGAGCGTTTTGAAGGCTTCCCTGTTAAAATTGCAGTTATTAGCCGTTTTCAAACAGCAGGGCAAATAAGAAAAACACTTAAGGGCGTTAAAGATGGAACCGTTGATGTTATTATAGGCACCCATCGGTTGCTTTCTAAGGATATTGTTTTTAAGAATTTGGGATTAGTAATAGTTGACGAAGAACAGCGTTTCGGAGTTGCCCAAAAGGAACGTTTAAAAGAAATAAGTAAAAGTGTTGATGTTTTGACTTTATCGGCAACACCTATTCCCCGAACTTTGCACATGGCCATGGTTGGCGTGCGAGATATGAGTTTGATTGAAACTCCGCCTGAAGATCGGTACCCCATAAGAACTTATGTAGTGGAATATGACGAGGAAATTATTCGCCAAGCCATCTTGCGTGAACTTGCCAGGGGTGGACAGGTATACTTTGTGCATAATCGTGTAAGATCAATTGATCGCGTTTATTCTGAGTTGCAAGAATTAATGCCTGAAGCCCGGATCGCCATTGCCCACGGACAAATGGATGAAGTAATTTTAGAGCGAGTTATGCTTGACTTTTACAATGGTGAATATGATGTATTGCTTTGTACTACAATCATTGAGACTGGTATGGATATAGGTAATGTGAACACATTAATCATTGATAATTCGGAGAATTTGGGTTTGGCACAGCTCTATCAGTTAAGGGGAAGAGTAGGTCGAACTAACAGGGTTGCTTATGCGTATTTTACCCATCGCAAAAACAAAATCTTGACTGAAGATGCTGAAAAACGCCTAGCGGCGATTAAAGAATTCACGGAGCTTGGTTCAGGTATACGAATTGCCATGCGCGATTTAGAAATCCGCGGCGCCGGTAATCTACTAGGTCCCGAGCAACATGGTTTTATTGCTTCTGTAGGGTTTGAATTGTATTGCAAGCTTTTAGAGGAAGCAATAAAAGACTTAAAGGGCGAAATAGAAATTAAGCCACCTGAACCCGTTTTGGAATTGCAAGTCAATGCTTACATTGATGATGAGTATGTAAGCGATCCCGGGCAAAAAGTGGAGCTTTATAAGAAAATTATTGCTGTAGAAAGCTTAGATGAATGCGATGATTTAGAGGAAGAGATTCAAGATCGTTATGGTGGATTACCTGACTCGGTGTTAAATTTGATTCAAGTTGCTCGAATTAAAGTTTTAGCGCGTTTTGCAGGAATTAGTCATATTACAAGTCGCAAAAATAAATTTCAGATTAAGTTCTTAGAAGGTTTAGGTATTCAACCCGACAAATATGCCCTTCTCTATCAACGTTATAAAGGTCAGATAAGTTATCGTCACGGACGGATTGGCCAGCTATTGGTGGAAAGATCTCAGTCAGACGAGGTGGCATTGAGGTTTCTAGCAGAGGTATTAGTTGGAATGGTTAATGAATAAAAGTGGAAACGGAAGCTTATACTAAACTCAACCTAACTTAGAGGAGGGGTGTGACGTTGAAAGCTACCGGAATAGTAAGGAGAATAGATGATTTGGGCCGAGTAGTTATCCCAAAAGAAATCCGACGTACCTTACGAATTCGTGAAGGCGATCCGTTAGAAATTTTTGTGGATCGAGATGGCGAAGTTATTTTAAAGAAATACTCGCCCATAGGGGAATTGGGAGATTTTGCTCAAGAGTATTCTGATTCGTTATTTGAATCCACCAATCATGTAGCCATAATAACTGATCGTGATGCGGTTGTTGCGGTGTCGGGAGCAGCTAAGAAGCAGTGGATTGATCGATCGGTTGTCACCGTGGTGGAAGAGGCTATGGAATCGCGAAAAACAATCACCTTGAAAAAAGGGGATCATCCCGAAGACGATCAATGGGATTTTGCTATGCAAGTAATCGCACCAATTATTTCCGAAGGAGACCCTATCGGAACGGTCATACTTGGTACGGAAGAGACCAATGTGAGTTTGGGCGAATTAGAGATTAAGTTGTGTGAAACAGCCGCAGGCTTTTTGGCGAAACAGATGGAGCAATAGCTGGGACTAAACAAGATAGGGACTCCTAGTCATATCCGCTTCTTTTTCAGCGTAAAGTTGAGTAAAGAAGGGAAGTCGGACCATGACAAAGGAGTCTTTTTTACGTGGTGCAGTTATTCTTGCTTTAGCTAGTCTTATCAATAGAGTGATCGGCTTAGTGTATATGATAATCTTGCCCCGCTTAATTTATGATGAGGGTATGGGATTATATCAACTAATTAAGCCGATTCATTATTTTGCCGCGGTCGTGGCGATTAGTGGCATGCCTGTGGCAATCTCCAAATTAATAGCTGAAAAGGTTGCCCGAGGCTCAATTAAAGGGGTTAAGAGCGTTTTTAGGATCGGAACAGTGATAATGGTCGCAACCGGTGGAATTGTGGCCATAACTCTCTCCTTTGGCTCGCAGTGGCTTGCAAAAGGTTTCGCAGGGGATGTTGGCGTACAAAGTAGCTTGATTGTACTAGGCCCCGCCTGCTTTTTCCTGGCCATATCAGCGGCATTTAGAAGTTATTTTCATGGTTTGCAACACATGACGCCAACAGCTGTTTCGCAAATAGTTGATCAATTTGTACGGGTTATAGCCACAATTTTAATTACTTTATGGTTTAGACCCATGGGGGTGGAAAAAACCGTAACTGGCCTGGCTTGGGGATCTTTGTGCGGAGAATTTTTTGGCTGGTTTGTCCTTTGGGTGATTTATATGATTAAAGGACCAAGCCTGTTGCCTAAGGCCATGAATTTGAAACGGTATGAAGAGCGCGAAAGTATAAAAACTATTGTATACCGCTTAGTGTCTTTAGCCGCCCCTGCAGTAATGGCCACGATTTTATGGCCAATAATGCAATTGGCCGATAGTTGGCTAATACCCTTAAAAATGCGTAGTATGGGTTTTCCTAATGAGTTTATTAGGGAGGGACTGGGACATTTGGGCATGGCTCTGACCTTGGCACAGTTTCCAAACATAATCACTGTGGCTTTAGCAACAAGTTTAGTGCCGGCCATCTCAGAAGCGTGGGCGTTAAAAAGTAAGCGACTAATTCGTCATCGGGTGGAAGAGTCACTCCGTATCGCTTTAATCTTTGGAATGCCGTGTTTTGCTTTATTAACATCTTTAGCGACGCCTTTAAGCCGTACATTATTTGGATATTCTGAGGTTGGCGAACCACTGAGGATTCTAGCCATAGGTGCAATATCATTAGGTTTAATTCAGGCAGCAACAGGTATCTTACAGGGTTTAGGTAAGATGTCTATTCCCGTACGAAATTTGGCTTTTGGAGCCGTATTAAAGTTTGCTCTAAATTATATTCTAGTAAGCAACCCTAAGTTAGGTGTTTTAGGAGCTGCATGGAGTACAACAATTGTTTGGGGTGTAATTGCCTCATTAAACATGATCTCGGTTTTCAGACGGGTTGGGGCAGTAATTAGGTGGAAGAGTGGATTGCTTTATCCTTTGTTAGCATCTGGTGCCATGGGCATTTTAGCTTACTACTTACAAGATACATTTGCAAATTTCATGCCCATAGGGATAGTCACCATAATCTCTTTGATTCTTTGTTTTGTTTTATACTTTTTGATCTTAATGGTCTTAGGCGGTCTAGAAAAACGGGATATACATCTGATACCCGTATACGGCCGAGGTTTAGCAGAATTTCTTCAAGAGTGGGGATTTTTACGGAGCTGAGCTTTTGCTTGATCCCAAAGCCGATTTAATTCACTAAGCCTCATATGGGTAAGATCTAAGTTTTGCTCCTTAGCATAGCTTTCTAAGAGTTTAAAGCGGGTAACAAATTTTGCTGTACCTTGCTGAAGGGCCAGTTCAGGGTCTACTTTAATAAAACGCGCCAAATTAACCGTGGCAAATAATAAATCCCCAAGTTCATCCCTGAGTTTATCTTGATCATCTAAGTGTATGGCTTCTTCTAATTCGGACAATTCTTCATACACTTTCTCCAAAACTTCATGTGTTTCATCCCAATCGAAGCCTACTTTAGAAGCTTTTTTCTGTATTTTTTCTGCTTTCATTAATGCCGGAAAAACTGACGGCACACCGTCTAATACTGATGTTCTTGCAGAGTTCGTCTTTTCTTGTTTCTTAACGGAATCCCAGGTAACGACTACTTCTTCGGGAGTGTCGGCATGTACATGGGCAAATACATGGGGATGCCTGCGGATCAACTTAGCACTCAAGTTTGTGATCACATCATCAACGGTGAATTCATTTTGCTCTGCCTTAATTTGAGCATGGAGAAGTACTTGTAAAAGGACGTCGCCTAATTCGTCTTTTATTCCCTCAGTATCTTCGTTATCAATCGCTTCGAGTAATTCGTAGCTCTCCTCTAATAGATAACGCTTTAGGCTTTTATGGGTTTGTTCGCGATCCCACGGGCATCCGCCTGGCGAACGCAATTTTTCAACAATTTTAACTAGTTTTGACCAACCCATTTCAAAACCCCTTTCATTAATAGAGAAGAGCCCCCTCTATGAGGGGGCTCAAATACTTTTTTACTTAGGAGCAACAGCTTCTCTGAGGGACTTGCCTGGTTTAAAGGCAGGAACCTTGGTTGCTGGAATCGTGATAGGCTCTTTAGTGGAGGGGTTAACTCCTTGACGCTCTTTACGATCCCGAACTTCAAAAGTACCGAATCCAACAATAGTAACCTTTTCGTTTTTAGCCAAAGTTTCAGAAATGGTTGCAAACACGGCCTCTACTGCGTCGCTCGCTGCCTTCTTGGTAGTATTAGATTTTTCGGCAACACTAGCGATCAACTCTGCTTTGTTCACAAATAGACCTCCTTTAAGGTGGAAATATACACTCTTTATTCTAGGATTATTTAGGTTCTCCTGCTTTTGTGGTAATATTTTCCCCAGAAATTTAGATATTAATCATTGTTTAGGGTTTTTTGCAGATAAATATTGGTCAAACTACAAGCAAAGGTCTTGAGGAGGGGCATAATGAAACTTAACAAGAATCGTGCGGTTGTCTTAGGGATCGCACTAGTTGCCATTGCCACGGTTTCTTTTTTAATTAGTTGGTCAGGTAACGATCGAAATATTTTTCGCGAATTAGACGAAGAGCCACAGATAACCATTTACGTAAATGAGCGTCAGGAGATAATTAAACTACCTCTGGAAGAATATATAGCCGGGGTGGTTGCAGGTGAAATGTTTCCCGATTGGCCCGTAGAGGCTTATGCGGCCCAAGCCATATTTGCCCGAAGCTTTACAATGGATTTTATCTCAAAGCGCGGGGTGCAAGATAAATATGGAGCAGA
>DUPA01000235.1 GCA_012838515.1 Natronincola sp.
AGATCGATGTGTAATTGTATTAGACTGTGAACCCGGAAGAACCGGCACAATTGCACCGGAAGTGCAAAAAGCTAAATTCTTAGTCAACCTCGATCACCATCGAAGAGATAGGGGAATCGGTCACATAGTCTACGTCAATCCCGATGAAGCCGCAACAAGCACTATCGTTTATCACCTATTGGGTGAGCTCGGCGTTGAACTAAATCTTCAGATAGCCACGCCTTTGTACGGGGGTATCGTGGGAGATACTGGCGGTTTTCGTCACGCCAATACCAGCGCCGAGATTTTGGCTATAGCAGGTAAACTTTTGGAGTACAAGGTTAACCCAGCCACAGTTGCAAGGGAAATTTTCTCTTCTTATTCTTTAAACTATCTCAGAATGTTAGGATATGCCCTTTCAAAGTTGGAAACGGCATTGAATGGACGATTGGTGTGGTTAGCACTTACTTATGAGGATTTTCTTAAGTTCGATGTTTCGCCGGAAGAGGCCGATCAATTTATTTCTTATGTTCGCATGCTAAAAACCGCCGAAATTTCTATGATCTTTAGAGAAACAGCGCCAAATCAAATTCGTTTAGGGTTACGGGCATATCAAATTGATATTCAGAAATTGGCCTCAAGCTTTGGTGGCGGTGGCCATAAGTTAGCCTCAGGGGCCCGGTTTGAGGGCGATCTGCAAACCATAATTGATAAGGTTGTCGAAGCGGCTAAGAACTATTTGATAACAGGAGAAATCAATGAACGGAATAGTTAATGTTTTAAAACCACCGGGTATGAGTTCTCATCAGGTGGTTAGTTTTCTTAGAAAACAATTAAAAACTAGGCGAATTGGGCACACAGGTACTTTAGATCCCGGGGCTAGCGGAGTGTTACCCTTGGTTGTTGGTAATGCGACGCGTATATCGTCTTATATAACCGAACACGAAAAAACGTATGTAGCGGAATTGACTTTAGGAATAACCACCACAAGCCAAGATGCCGCGGGTGCAACGGTTGATTTGCGTACAGACTTTGCAATTTCACCATTGGATTTGGCCGATGCCATGGGTTCATTCTTAGGAAATGTTTCGCAAATACCGCCCATGGCCTCCGCGGTGCGTGTCGATGGAAAGCGCTTATATGAGCTAGAACGCAAGGGAATAAGTATCGAAAGAAAGCCCCGTGATATCCAGATTTACGCGATGAATATTATTAAAATTTGGAACGAAGACGAGGAGGATCTTAGTTTTGGCACTAGGGTCCTATTTAAGGTTGTCTGTTCCAAGGGGACTTATATCCGTACACTGTGCCATGATATCGGCGAAAAACTTGGCGTAGGTGCACATATGTCTTACTTAGCGCGTACAAAGAGCGGTCCCTTCTCCATAGATAAGGCATTTACATTAGAGGAGATCCAAAAATTAGTTGAATTACAGAATTACGGATTTTTATTACCTATGGAAACAGGTTTACCCGACTGGGTTAAGGTAAAGGTTAATCCGCTAGTAGAAGAACGTATTAGCCACGGTAATTTTATATTACCCGAACACATTCTTGATGTACCTTCCGCCTTGACTGTTGGAGACGACGTCTTGCTGATGAGTATTGACGGCGAAGTACTAGCCTTAGCGGAAATAAAGAAATCTGATCAATTGATTTGTCAGCCATTCCGGGTTTTCAAGCGGAAGGAGCGAGGCTAGTTAAATGCATGAAGTAAATTGGATAAATAAGACGACAAGTGCGAAGCGCACAGTGGCACTAGGAACATTTGACGGTGTTCACTTAGGCCACCAATTCCTCTTAAAAACAGCGGTTGAGCATAGTGACAAAGAATGTTCCAGCTGTGTGTTTACATTCGAACGGCCCCCTGAACAGTACTTTAAGGGAACTTCTCAGTTACTAACTACATTCGAACGCAAGATAGAGCTAATTCTAGCATCGGGTATCGAAGAAGTGGCTTGGGTTCCGTTTGAAGAAAGTATTTTATCTTTAAGTGCCGAGGACTTCGTAAAAAATATTTTAATAGATAGTCTCCATGCAAAGGAGGTTATTTGTGGGTTTAATTTTCGTTTCGGTAAAGATAGGCGCGGCGATATTGAGTTTTTGCGAAATATGGCGAAGGAACATGACTTTACTGTTACTGTTGTTAAACCTATTCAGAATATTTGTGGAGAAGCAATAAGCAGCACACTAATACGTGAATCGCTCAAGAAAGGCGATCTTAGTAAAGCATCAAAACACTTAGGATATTACGTAAGTTACACGGGAGATGTGGAACATGGGGCGGGGCGTGGTAGAAGTTTGGGTTTTCCCACTGCAAATCTAAGAATAAGTCCCGATTTGATTTTACCCGGTGAAGGCGTTTATTTGACTTGGTGCATTGTTCCCGGCATGGGCGGCGTACCATCTGTGACCTCCATAGGGAAAAACCCCACGTTTTCCGGTGAATCGCGAACAGTTGAGAGTTTCATTTTGGATTTTAATGCAGATTTATATAATGAAAAGCTAGAAGTTCAATTTTTGGACAGGTTAAGGGATATTATTCGTTACGAAAGTCCCGATGATCTTAAGAAACAAATTAAACTGGACGTTGCTAAGGCACGGGATTTGCTAAATAGATTTCATTTACAAGATGGAAGAGTTGTGCTAAAATAGCATATGTAATCCCTTTTCTAGGAAATTCGTTTCTCCGTCGATTTTCTTGGGAAGTGGTGTCACGTGAATAAATTTACGTGTAAAAACATTTTGGAGGTGACTTTTTTGATTTCACAAGAATCAAAGGCACAAATTATTGAAAAGTTTAGTCGGCATGAAGGCGATACCGGTTCACCTGAGGTACAGATCGCAATTTTGAGCGAAAGAATTCGTGAACTAACTACTCATCTTAAGGTACACAAAAATGATCATCATTCCCGTAGAGGTCTATATAAGATGATTGGGCAAAGACGTGGTCTTTTAAACTACCTCATGAAGAAAGACATTGAACGTTACCGTAGTCTAATTGAGGAACTAGGTCTACGTAGATAATTTATTGAGCGGGTAACACCCGCTCTTTTTTGAATTAGCTTAAGGATGGAAATTTCGGCTATACTAAGAGTAAAGTCTAATGAATTAAAATGGAGGTTAAAATATGTTAACCGAGCTTCGCATGGAACTAGGGGGACGACCTTTAGTTCTGGAATTTGGTGGTTTAGCTAAACAGGCAAACGGTTCCGTCTTAGTACGATATGGCGAAACTGTTGTTTTGGCAACTGCAACGATGAGCAAAGAGCCAAGAGCCGGCATTGATTTTTTCCCGCTGTTGGTTGATTATGAAGAACGAATGTATTCAGTTGGGAAAATTCCGGGGGGATGGGGTAGAAGAGAAGGTCGCCCAAGTGAGGAAGCGATCATATCCGCTCGCATGATAGATCGTCCGCTTAGACCTTTATTTCCGGATGGATTTAGAAATGATGTTCAGGTAGTTACTACTGTAATGTCAGTGGATAAGAACAATTCCCCTACCATTGCAGCTTTAGTCGGTGCAAGTGCAGCATTGCACATATCGAGCATTCCGTTTTCCGGTCCTGTAGCCGGGGTAAAAGTCGGCTTGGTCGATGGTGAGTTTATTATTAATCCAACTTTGGATCAACAGGCAGAATCTTCACTTGATTTAACTGTTGCCGGTACAGTAGATGCGGTTATGATGGTAGAAGCCGCTGCAGATGAAGTATCTGAAAGCACTGCATTGGAAGCGATTAATTTTGCCCATGAAACTATTAAAGAAATTTGCAAACTTCAAGAAGATGCAAGAAACCAACTAGGACTTGAAAAACGTGATGTTGTCATTTTCGAGCCCGATGCTGAAATTGCAGATTGGGTTCGGGAACAAGCATACGAGCAACTAAAATCTTCTATGCTCACAAGTGACAAGCTTGAAAGGGAACAAAAAATCGATGACTTGCAAGCAAGCATTGAAGCAACTTACGCCGAGCAATTTGGTGAAGAAAAATATGAAGAAGATGCCAAAACCCTCAACATTGTTTTTGACAATCTACTTAAAGAAGAGGTCAGACGTTCTATTACTAAGGATAAGTTGCGACCGGACGGGCGTAAACCTGATGAAATCCGTCCAATAAGCAGTGCCGTAGGAATCTTGCCAAGAGTACACGGTACCGGTCTGTTTACTAGGGGTCAGACCCAAGTAATGACGGCATTAACCTTAGGTTTAAAATCAGATGAACAAATGCTTGATAACCTTACTAATGAAGAGAGTAAGCGCTATATTCATCACTATAATTTCCCATCTTATAGTGTTGGCGAAGTACGACCCATGAGGGGTCCTGGGCGTAGAGAGATTGGCCACGGGGCACTCGCGGAACGCGCATTATTACCGGTTGTGCCTAAAGAAGAAGAATTTCCGTATACCTTGCGTTTGGTTTCTGAAGTACTTGAATCAAATGGTTCTTCCTCCATGGCGAGCATATGCGGAAGCACCCTTAGTTTGATGGATGCCGGTGTGCCTATTAAGCGTCCGGTTGCGGGTATTGCCATGGGATTAATGATGATGGATGATGATTTTACCATCCTAACGGATATCCAAGGTCTCGAGGATGCTTTAGGTGATATGGACTTCAAGGTTGCAGGCACTTCCGATGGTATTACCGCCTTACAAATGGATATTAAAATTGGCGGTGTAACTGAAGAGATCATGACCCAAGCATTGGAACAGGCTCGTCAAGGTAGATTGTTTATCTTGGATAAAATGGCTGAGGCCATTAGTGAACCCCGAGCTGAGCTTTCGCCATATGCGCCGCGAATCATTACCATGGAGATTCCCGTGGATAAGATTCGAGACGTAATTGGACCCGGTGGAAAGATCATTCGCAGCATTATTGACGAAACCGGAGTTGCCATAGATATTGAAGACGATGGAAGAGTGTATATAGCGTCCACTGATGGTGCAGGCGGTGAAAATGCCCAGAGATTAATCGAACGTTATGTGAAGGATGTTGAAGTCGGCGAAACATATATGGGTGTCGTCAAAA